>JBJKPT010000221.1:0-4000 GCA_046706045.1 Desulfobacterales bacterium | reverse complement strand
GAAAAGCACTGCCCCCGGTCTTTTCCGCGCCGCATGTCGGCCCGAGGGCGCAGGGGGAACTTCTCCGTCGGATGCCCCTACGGCAATGGATCAAAAACGCCGATCGATTGAAAAACGATACGGAACTGCCGTGTCGGCAGATCCACCGGGCTGCAGCGGCACCCCGATTGGGGGGCACGGCGCGATCGCCGCCGCGCGTATTCGCCGTCTCGCCAAGAACAGCGAACAGAGAATCGTGCGGAAAGAATATTGACGATTTCGTAACCATTTGTTAGTTAGTGTCCATCCCAGGATCGGCAATTTTGCGTGAGTTCAAGGCGGGCGGACGATTGGAACCGGGGGAATAGCGGGCTATCTCGAGGATTCCAATCGAGGCGCCCAACGCAGAAATCGCGTAAAAGGGTCATCTTGGGACGGGCACCATTCGTATTCATTCCATCCAACGGGGGCGCAGTTAAAGAACATCATTTTCCTACCGCAAGGAGGGGCATTCCATGAGCAACGGCCAGGAACAACCCAGGGACTATGTCAGCCCCAACCTGAACAACGGCGAAAATGGCCCCGAAGTCAATTACAACAGTTGTACCACGGGGAGCAATGCCGGCGCGTGCGTCCAGGGGAACAGCGCGAGCGATTGTTCCTCCGGCTCAGGGGTGACGTTCTAGAAGGCGGTCTCAAAAAAGCGAATACAATATGGCGCAGTGAATCAATCGGAAGGGGGGATTTCTCCATGGAAGACAATTCGAAGCCCGTACCGGATTACCACAGCCCGAATCTCAAGGAATCGGAAACGATCGCTGCGGCAATGTGCAGTTCGGGAAGCTCGGCAAGCGCATGCTCGGACGGAAGCAGCCCCGGCGGACCATGCAACGACGGCTCCAGCCATTCCTGGTAGCCGCGCCGAACCGTTGCAGCTTCCAAGCTGTATAAAAAATGAATCTCGGGGAAGTTAAGAAGATCTGCCCAGAACGGATCCTTTTCGAAGCGCCCCTCGTGTTCCGGGAACGATACGCGAGGCGGCGCAAAAAGGGTTCGTCTTCGGTAAGGTCTTAACTTTTTTGCTTGGGACCTTCTCCACTGCGGGAATTGGTCCCTGCTCTCTGCAGAAGTAGCGAGGTCAAATGCCGCTGTCGGCGCCCATCAATTTGACGTTTGCCGTCACGTCTTCATGCAATTTGCGCTGCAAACACTGCCTGACGAAGGATCATCGCCAAGACTTCCCGGACTTCTCGTTCGATGAAATAAAAAAAATCATCAAAGAGATAGCGGATCTGAAAATTTTCAGCATCGCCGTTTTCGGCGGTGAGCCCTTTGTAAGACCCGACATCCTCGAGATTTTGTCCGAAATATCCCGCTACCCGATCGGTCTTTCAATCAACACGAATGGAACCCTCATAGACGAGCCGATGGCCCGGGAACTGGCCCGGTACCGCGCCGGCTATACCGTCAGCCTGGACGGTTCGACCCCTGCGGTGGTTGAAAAGATCAGGGGCAAGGGGGTCTTCGAAAAAACCCTGAAAGCCATAACGCTCCTCAGGCAATACGAAAAACCCATCCTGATTTCGACAACGGTCATGGGTTCCAATTTCCGCGACCTGTCGGCGATCGCCCGTCTGGGAAAGGAACTCGGGGTAAACGGTGTCCGGTTCAACCACCTGTTCTACATCAACAACGCCGAATGCTTCATGAACGAACTCGCCATCTCGGCGGACCAGGCATTTGAAGTGCTCTCCGAACTGCAGGAGATTCAGAAGGAGTACGGCGATTTCATCTCCGGTTCATTTCTTCAAGTTTCCGAAAACATCAGAGACATAAAAAACGGCAAAAAACCGGAAGTCTTCGAGCCGTCATCGTCGCTTGAAGTCAAGCCATGCGGAGCCGCAAAGTCCAAATGCGCGATAAAGCCCAACGGTGAAGTGGTTCCCTGTGAACTGCTGTGGAACACCCCGGCGGGAAATTTGCGGGAACGGTCTCTGGCCGATATCTGGCGCAATGCCAAGGTAATGCGAGAATTCAGGGAGACATTTTACCTGACGGAGCAGGAAATCGGCGAATGCATGCGCTGTGAATACCGTTTCATTTGTTATACGGGCCACCGCTGCAACCCCTACCATTATCCCGGCGGACTGAACAGCAGAGAGCTGTTCTGCCTGAAACCGGAAACCCTGAAAGCCTGACATGCCGAGCCTGAATTCGATCTACTTTTACAACAAGAACTGCAACCTGAGATGCCGCCACTGCTGGATAGACCCGCGCTTCAATCACGACGCCGAAGGAGAACTTGCATTCGAAGAAGTCGCCGACCTGTTCTTGCAGGGCAAGGCACTCGGAATGTCCGGGGTCAAGCTAAGCGGCGGAGAGCCCCTTCTCTTTCCCTACATCGACAGGCTCGTCCGGTTTCTGACTGAGGAGAAAATCAACATCATCCTGGAGACGAACGGGACACTCGTCGATGGGAAAATCGCGGCGTCCCTCAAACAGGCGAATGCATTCGTCGCCGTTTCACTGGACGGAACGACAAAGGCCGTACACAACCAGCTGCGCGTATCGGAAGGTTCGTTCGAAGACGCCCTTCGCGGGATCGGATGCTTGCATCGGGCGGGCATCACGCCCCAGATCATCTTTTCCCTGCATCGGCAAAACGCGCACGATCTTCCGGCCATGATCGAGTTTGCAAAATCCTGCGGTGCAAGAAGCCTTAAAATCAACCTGATCCGGGGCGTCGGCCGTGCGGAAGGCCTGGAAGCGGAAAATCATCTGACGAGCGCCGAGGAATTCATCCGTCTTTACCGGGATTGCCGGGGCGCCAATACGAAGGATTTCAAGGTCCTGTTCGATATCCCCCCCGCCTTCAAAACCATCACGGATATCAATGCCGACGGGAACAACACGTGCGGCATCAAAGGGATTATCGGTGTTCTTTCCGATGGCAGCATATCCATATGCGGGATCGGAAACGTCAGGGAAGAATTGATCTTTGGAAACATCCGGGATACGACGCTTGCGGAAATCTGGGGAAAAACCCAATTTCTTCGATTCATTCGGGAAGAGGTTCCTGGAAAACTCGGAGGCGTTTGCGGACGATGCCTTCTCAAGGGAATCTGCCTCGGCAAATGCATCGCGAATACCTACTACACGACGGGCCGGTTCACGGACGGCAACCCTTTCTGCGAAGAAGCGCTGAGCGAAGGGCTCTTTCCACCCAACCGGCTTTTGTGAGGATCAGGGGGAATGGAAAAATTCAAACTGAAAGAGGGCGTCGTGTTCAGAAAAGAAGAGGACGGCGCGTTACTCTACGATCACGAAACAAGCATGTTCAAACCATTCAATGCAACGGCCGCCGCCATGTGCGAAATGCTGTTCATCGAATTCAAATCAAAGGACGAAGTGCTGGAAGAAATCAAGAAACAATGGCGCGTTAAAGATGAGGCGGTCGTGAAAAAAGATATCGACGGGTTCATCGCCGGCATGAAAAATCTGAACCTCATCACGCCGAGAGAGTGAGCCCCGGACCACTCGGCCGGCGTTTGACGACCGGCACCGGTGGCGGAACGCGCCCTCTACCCGTCCGTAAATTCCCAGCACCCTTGAACGATGGTTTTGCATTCCGAATAAAGGGTCGCCCCCATTTCGATGAGCTGTTTTGACCAGCACACCCGCAGCACCTGGTCGAAGACCGCCGAATCGAGGACGCCTTCTTCCTCGCTTCCCACTTTTATGATGATCTTGTACTCCCCTGGTGGCAGCCCCAGAAATGGGACGTTGCACGCCACGGTCGCTTCTTTTTCGATGGTGATGTTCCGTTCGGCGATCAGCGTTGGCGGGACCCGGAAAACGGTGTGCAACTCGGTCAATTCGGTGTTGAGGATCAGCCTGCTGATCCTCACCACCGAATAGACCGAATTGCACACCGTTTTCCGGGTCCCGCCAACGCAGATCGCCGCACGGAACATCACCATCGAAAAAGAAGCGCCCGTGGCGTGCAGCGTCCCAGTTCTCG
>JBJKPT010000220.1:0-10072 GCA_046706045.1 Desulfobacterales bacterium | reverse complement strand
GGATAATCCTCATCGCAGCGTAATTCTCGTCAGCAAAGACGTAAATCTTCGCATGAAGGCCAAATCCGTCGGGCTGACAGCCGAAGACTACACCAGCGATCACGTCACGGACGTGAATCGGCTCTACAGGGGATGTCGCCTGGAAGAAGGCATCGCCGAGGAGGTCATCGACGGCCTGTACGCCGGTAGCGGCGAGGTGGCGGCCGAAAGCCTGGAATTGAAAACATCCCCCCTGCCCAATGAATACCTGATTTTAAGAAACGGAAAAAAATCGGCCCTGGCCACCTACGATGCCGGCACCAACCGGTACCAGCGTGTCGACAAGCAGCCCTGTTACGGGATCATGCCAAGAAACGCCGAACAGGCCTTTGCCTTGAACGCCCTCACCCATCCGGGCATCCCCCTGGTGACCTTATCCGGGAAGGCCGGCACGGGCAAGACACTCCTGGCACTGGCCGCGGCCCTGGAGCGGAAACGCCATTACCGGCAAATCTTCGTGGCCCGGCCGACGGTGCCCCTGAGCAACAAAGACACGGGCTTTCTCCCCGGAGACATCCACTCCAAGCTCGATCCGTACATGCAGCCACTCTACGACAACCTCGCCGTCATCCAGGAAAACAGTCCCTCGACAAACGGCAAATCGATGCGGATCACCGATCTCATCGACGAAGAAAAAATTGTGATCACCTCCCTATCGTATATTCGCGGCAGGAGTCTGGTGAAAGTCTATTTTATCATCGACGAGGCCCAGAACCTGACCCCCCACGAAGTCAAGACCATCATCACCCGGGCAGGCGAAGGAACAAAGGTGGTCTTTACCGGGGACATCTTTCAGATCGATCATCCCTACCTGGACAGCCAGTCCAACGGCTTGACCCATCTCATCGAGAAAATGAAAGCACAAAAACTCTGCGCCCACGTAAACCTTGAAAAAGGAGAGCGCAGCGAGCTCTCCGATTTGGCCATCCGGCTGCTTTGACGCCGGCAGGAAGTCCCTCATGCGTTCGGTTTCCCGATTTTTTCATGAAAGCCGGGCCGCTGAAGTCTTCGTTAAAGGACCATGATCGGAAACGGTTCCGGAGCGAAGCAACCCGGTGATCCGGGAATTGACTTCAGATCAGTTTGGAGGCAGCGTCGACCGACAGGGGCGGGTGAAAATAATCGCCTTGCGCGAAACGGCACCCCATGCGGCGAAGGGCGTCGGCTTCGGCCATGGTTTCGATTCCTTCGGCGATCACTTCCATCTTCAGGTTTTGGGCGAGCATGATGGTGGACTGGACGATATCCCGGTTTCGATCCCGATGGTCGATGTCCCGGACAAAAGACTGGTCGATTTTGAGCGCGGCAAAGCGAAACCGGTGCAGGTAGCTCAGGGAGCAGTAGCCGGTGCCGAAATCGTCCAGGGCGGCCCGCACCCCCAACTCCCGAATACGGCCAAGCACGGTTTCCACCCGGTCCGGCCGGTCGATGATCTCGGTTTCGGTCAGCTCGATCTTCAGTTGTGCGCCATCCAGACCGACATTGGCCAACGCCGATTCCAGAATATCCACAAATCCGCTATCGGAAAACTGGGCTGCCGAAGCGTTGACCCCCATGAAGACGGGCCGGTGCCGGCACCAGACGGCCGCCTGGCTGCAGGCCGTGCGCACCACCCACTCCCCGATGCGCAGAATCTGTCCCGTTTCTTCGGCCAGGGGAATGAATTCATCCGGTGAAATCATGCCCCGCTGGGGATGGTGCCAGCGCACCAGGGCTTCAAAACCGCCGATATCTCCGTTATTCAGATCCACGATGGGCTGGTAATGAAGCCGCAGCTGGTCCCCGGAAATGGCTTTTTCCAGTTCCGGTTCCAGGATCAAACGACGCATGGCTTCCTGGTGCATGGCATCGTCGAAAATCTGGTATCCGTAGTGCCGATCGGCGGTGTTGGCGGCAAGGCGTGCGTCCCGGAGCATATCCGGGCCCTGGGTGTAACCGGCCGTCGAATAGGCGAGCCCGATGCGAATCCGGCCACGAATTTCATGGCCTTCGATGGAAAGGGGCGTTTGCAGGGTGCCAAGGATGCGTCGAGCCAGCAACGTGCCCTCGCTGGGCGAAAGGATGGGTGAAAGGAGTACGGCGAATTCGGCGGGACCCAACCGCGCCAGGAGGATGCTGGGCCGCGGCAGATCGGAAAGCCGCGATGTCTGGGCCACCGCGTAAGCTTCCGCGGCGCGCTGCCCCAGGCTGTCGAGGATCATTCGGTGGCGCCCCAACCGGATCGCCAACACGCAAAATCCTCCCCGCTGAAACGAGTTGCGCCGAAATTCTTCTTCCAGCCGTTCGAGAAACACGTCGGCATTGGGCAGCCCGGTGGCCGCATCGTAGCGGCGAAGGTATTCCCGTTCGATATCCTGAAGCCGTTTCCGTTCCAGGCAGGCATGAATCCGCGCCTTAAGAATGACGGGGTTGAATGGGCGGGTCAGGTAGTCGTCGGCACCGGTTTCGATGCACTGTACCGCACTGGACAAATCGTCGATGGAGGTGATCATGATCACGGGAATACGGCGCAGGTCGCGATCGGCTTTCATCTGGCGGAGCACTTCGTAGCCATCGATTTCCGGCATCAAAATATCCAACAACACCAGATCCACCGGCCGTTTCTGAAGAATTTCCAGGGCCTCGCGACCGTTTTCCGCCTCCAGGATCGCCATCCCGCCCTGTTTTACCAGGCTACGGACCAGAATGTGCCGATTGTTGCGAATATCGTCCACCACCAGGACGGTTGCATCCGGAATCATGCTGCCTCGCTGGAATTGCATAAAAAAGATCTCTCGGTATTCGAATGCATTTTCCAGGTTACGGACAATGGTGGAAAAAGCAAGGGTTTTCGTCGGCAAAGAGTCGGGGCCGCCGAATAACCACCGGGGTGGCCGCACCTTGCGACACCCCGGCATTGGGTAGATAGTGTCCATCCCAGAATGACCCTTTTCCGCGATTTCTGCGTTGGCCGGCCGATTGGAATCCTCGAAATAGCCCAAGCTATTCCTCCGGTTCCAATCATCCGACCGCCTTGAACTCGCGCAACATTGCCGATCCTGGGATGAGCACTAGATAACGGATAAGCGCACCGATCAGGGTTTTGAAACCAGCACCGCGTCGAGGCGTTCAACCATGTATTCGATTTCCGGATCGGTGATGATCAGCGGAGGAGAGATACGAATCGTATGCCCATGGCTATCGTTTGCCAGAACGCCGAGGGCGAGCAGTTCCCGGCAATACTGCATGGCGTTGCCGCCTTTTACTTCGATACCGATGAAAAGCCCACGGCCCCTCACCTCTTTGACGTGAGGTGAGCGCTCCGCGATGGCATCGATTTGCTTTCGCAGCTTTTCACCCTGGACAGCCGCGCGCTCGGCCAGTTTTTCATCCCGAAATACGTCCAAAGCCGCGATGCCCGCCACACAGGCCAGGGGGTAACCGCCGAACGTGGATCCCTCGGAACCCTTGGTAAAAGCAAGATCCATCAAGGTCCGGTTGGTGATGAATGCCGAAAGCGGCACCAACCCGCCGGAAAGGGCTTTGCCAAGAATCAGTCCGTCCGGAACGACCCCGTCGTGTTCGAAACAGAACATCTTTCCGCTTCGCCCCATGCCCACTTGGATTTCATCAAAAATGAGAAACAAATCGTGACGGTCGGCAAGTTCCCGGAGCCCTTTCAAGAACCCGGGAGCAGGCGGGCGCATGCCGCCTTCGCCCTGCATCGGCTCCACGAGGATCCCGCAGGTATTCGGGCCGATCGCCTTTTCCACGGCACCAAGGTCCGAATACGGTACGGAAACGAACCCCGGGGTCAGGGGACCGAAACCGGCCCGGTATTTTTCCGTGCTCGAAAAGGAAACCACCGAGATCATCCGGCCGTGGAAATTGTTGTCAAAAACGATCATTTCCTGTTTGCCGTCCGGGATGCCCTTATTCTTCCAACCATGGTAGCGGGCCATCTTGATGGCCGTCTCCACGGATTCGACCCCGCCGTTTTTGGGCAGCACCTTGTTTCCGTTATCACCGAAGCGCGGTCCCAGTTGAGGCACGAATTCGGCCATCTTGCGCAGAAACAGCCCCAGGGGGTCGGTATAGACCACGTTTGAGATGACCGAGGCGTAGTTGCCCTGAAGGGCGTCGACCAGGGCCGAGACGATGCGGGGATGGTGGTGCCCGGGATTGGCCGCGGAATAGGCCGCCAGGCAGTCCAGGTAGCGATTGCCGTTCATATCGGTCAGCCAGCACCCTCGGGCCTGGCGCACGACCATCTCGATGCGTTCGTAGTGATGGGCACCGAAACGTTCTTCATTGCCGATGATGGTGCTATCCGGCACCGTTGAAAATCCGATGGTGTGCATTTGGGTGTTGAAATCCAACATGGCGACCGCTCCTTGTTGCCGGTTTGAAGCTTGGTAACCCCTCAAGTAGTCACTAACATAGAATATCGTCGGTTCGGGCGGCTGTCAAGTCTTTCCGGAGAGGGCAAGCACCCCTTGCGCCATGGCAAAAGAATGCACCCCCCGGGCACCCATTCGCTTTTGGCGGGCACCGGAAACAGGCGGAGATTTTTCGGTTACGAAATCGCGGCGGGCGGGCCAAAGGGATCGAGCCGTTCCAGCTCGGGGCCGAAAATCGCAATCAAGGGCTCACCGATGGCTTCCATGACCCGTTCGAGATAAATCTCATGGTTGACGAGGTCCACGGCGTTGGTGACCAGGCCGAGATTCAACGTATACACGCCTTCGACCTTCTCATCGGGAAAGACCGAGCCGCTGATGCACCGTTCCCGGTCGGCCACCAGAACGAACTGGCGGCCCAGCACGGGAATGCTCTGGCGCTTGGTCCTGCTGTGGAGAATGGCGCCGGTGCACCGCTGCTGCAGCTGCGCCATTTCGGGATGGGGATCGTAAAGCACGAGGGCCGTGCGGACATTTCGGTCCAGAGCGTCGAGAAAGTGGGGCAACAAATCGGTGAATTCTTCGGACCAAACGGCCACGTGAAGGCTTTTCCGGGCGCTGTCGGTGAGTTTTCGGCCGCGTTCGATCAGATCCTGCAAAGAGGTGATCCGCCAGAGGACTTCGGCGACCCGCGGATTGCCCTGGTAGCGCTTCAAGGCGCCCCGGGCCCGGGCAAGGGCCGTATCGAGGGTATCCTGCATGCGGTCCACAAGGGCTTTCGGATCCGTGGGAACGAAAAGCCGCGGGTCATCGCCCTGGGTTTCCACCTGGACCGCAGCGCCCCGGGCGACCAGCCGCTGCAGGCACTCATAGATTTTTGCGCGTGGAATACCGCTTTTCTGGGCGATCTGGTAGCCGTTTGCCGGCGAGGTGTTGAGCATCGCGCAATACGCCCGTGCCTCGTAGCTGCCGAATCCGAGCTCGACCAGGGCATTGTAGGCTTCCTCCATGGCCGGTTCGACCTGTGGCGGTGGCATGTGCGTTCTGTCCTCATCCTTGATGGGTTGGGCGGGAATCGATCCACCCATGGTCATTGACCCCATCGGTCCATGGGCGACCCTGGAACGGCGCCGACGGTATCCAGCCGGCGCAACCAGGTTTAAATATAGCATGTCGCAGACAAAATGAAACGCCACGGGCTTTTAAACATGACGGGGAACCGTGTTTGCGATATTCTCGACCCCTTGCGGAAAGCCCGCAAGGGCGTCGCGTCAATATCGTTTAGCCGGTTGATTGAACCGGACCCTATTTTTAGCAATCATAACAATCTCAGGACGATGCCTTGCTGAGACACGAACCGAAAAAGGCGGTGACATCATGACGGTGAGGGCCTGCCGCGAACCGGTCGACGCATATCTGGAAACCGAAGATGGCGAAATCCATTATTTCGAATGGGACGGCGATGGCCCCCAGACCCACTTACTCCATGCCAACGGCTTTTGCGCCGGCACCTACGCGCCGTTTGTGGAGCATTTGTGCCGCGACCTGCACGTGGTTGCAAGCGACGGGCGGGGCCATGGCGACAGCCGCCTTCCCGCTCCCATGCCCCTACGGGATTGGCGGATTTTTGCCGAAGACCTCCGCCGATTGATCACCACACGCATGAAACCGCCGGTGATCGGCATCGGCCATTCCTTGGGTGCCGTGGTCACCTACCTGGCCGCGGCCCGCTACCCGGATCTATTTTCCGCCATCGTGCTGATCGAGCCGGTGTTCTTGTCTCGCCGCTACCTCTGGTCCGTCTGGGTTCTGCACCGCATCGGTCGGCCCGGCCGGCTTCCCCTGGCCCGCCAGGCCCGGCGGCGGCGAAGTGTCTTTACCAGCAAACAGGAGGCATTGGAGCGGTTTACCGCTGGCCGGGGCATGTTCAAAACCTGGTCTCCGGAATTTATCGATGCCTACCTGGGATGCGCCCTGTTGGAACGCGACGACCGGACCGCCGTGTTGAAATGCGACCCGGAACTGGAGGCACAGATTTTCGAATCGGTGCCGGTGAACGTCTGGTCCTACGCCCGAAGGCTCCGGTGCCCGGTCCTTGCCGTGCGAGGGGAGCATTCAAATACGTTCATGCCGGCTTCTGCCAGGCGGCTGAAGCGCCTCGTGGCCGATATCGAATCGGCAACGGTCCCCGGGGCGGGTCATTTTGCGCCCATGGAAAAACCCGATGCCTTGGCCGCGATCATCCGAGACTTCATCGCCCGCCGGATCTGAAACCGGATGCCGGAATCGAGCAAAATTCGTCTTTTTCGCAACGGTCCCCATGGATGAGGGTTGCCGGGCGCGGCGGCGTCGCCCGATTACCAAGGGTGCATTGGGGGGCCGTCTTTCCAACTCTGATTGGTCGAGGGCAATATCGGCTTCGGGATGGCGATGTCGATGGTGTCCGCGGTTTTGAACGCAATCTGCGAGAACCGATACACGGTGTAGTACAGACCCACCTTTTTTCCATTCGGATCGATGATGTAGGCGCCATTCGGCATAATGTTGTACTCGACCCAGGGAACCAACCGCAAGCTTTCGATCAAGGAAGCGATCCGTCGCGGCTCCGCGGCAACCGGGGTCCAGCCCTTTGTTTCCAGGGTGATCCCCGGCTTCAAGGCGATGACGGCGAGCGGATTGGCCCATGTGCCGCTGTAATAGTAGCGATATCCCGGAATGGGATGAAAATTTCTAAAGTCGGCGGCCACCTTATAGCTCGGATTCAGGGATGCCGGCGCCGTGGCGCAACCGGATAAAATCAACAGGCCCGCCACCCCGGCAATTGCGAGGGCCCACCCCAAAAACCGCCGTCGTAAGGATTCTTGTTTTTGAATGCTCATGAGGTTGCCTCTTTTCTTTACAATAGAGGGTTCAATCGCCTGGTTTTATGGCTGCGTCGCTCCAACCGTTCCGCCACGGTTTTTTCTCAAGGCGATCATTTTTTCCGAAGATTGCGCGGGTTCACGATCGTCTCGGTGTGACTAACAATAAGACGTGCCGCAATCATTTGAAGCTTCTGAACGTAAAAACCGGTCGGCTCTGCAACCGGTCAGGATTGCGCCGCTGTCGCTAAGGGGCAACGGCCGAGGGGTTGCCGACGGACCGCAATGGGGCTTGAAACAAAACGAAATTCAGGGTATTTAACCCCAAAAAATGAATGACTATTCAGTCGCTATTGTCAAAATTCGTACAGGAACGCTCCATGCTAAAATCCGCGCTCGCCGAACGCATTGCCCCGTTGCCTCTCGATATTGCCGCCGTCAGCGACCTCATCCGCGGGACGCAGAAGGAAAACGGTGAAATCCCGTGGAGCGCGGGGGATAAAACCGACCCCTGGGATCACGTGGAATCGGCCATGGGGCTGACCATCGCCGGACACCACGACCTTGCCCGAAAAGCGTTCCGGTGGCTGGCCGGAACCCAGCTCGACGACGGAAGCTGGTTTTCGGCCTACCGAAACGGGGCACCGGAAGACCGCACCCGGGACACGAACATGTCTTCCTACATCGCCGTCGGGCTTTACCATTACTGGTTGATCACCGGCGACATCGATTTTGTCGAACGCATGTGGGAGACCATGGCCGCCGGGATCGGATTTGCCGTGAGCATGCAGGCCGCCTCGGGTGAAATCCACTGGGCAAAAAGCCCTGAGGGCGTGACCGATCCCATGGCGCTGTTGACCGGGTCGAGTTCCGTGTACCTGAGCTTAAAGTGCGCGATCGCCATCGCCCGGCTTTTGAAAAAAAACGACGGGCCTTGGGTGGCGGCAAAAAACGCGCTCGGTGCGGCCATCCGCCATAAACCCTACCGCTTCAATGCCGCCAAGGCCCGCTTTTCCATGGACTGGTTTTACCCGGTCCTGGCCGGCGCCATCACCGGCGATGAGGCCCGCCGCCGGATCGCAGCCCGATGGGGGTCCTTTGTCGTCGACGGCCGAGGCGTGCGTTGCGTCTCCGATGAACCCTGGGTGACCGTCGCCGAAACCTCGGAGCTGGTGCTGACCCTGGCGGCCATGGGCGACCATCGGCGGGCCGCGACCGTCTACGGATGGCTGGCCGATGCCTGTTTTGCCGACAACACCTACTGGTGCGGCTATACCGTTCCCGATCTGACCGTTTGGCCCGAGGAAAAGATCACCTGGACCAACGCCGTTGTTCTGATGGCCGCCGATGCCCTTTACGATCTCACGCCGGCCAGCCGTCTCTTCAGTCATGAATTCTGGACCGCCAACGGATAGAAGCCATCGCCGTGCGCCGCGATCACCGCCCATACGTCATCAAAAAAGCCTACCTCCAGTTTCAGCGGCTATACGTTCGCCGCTACCTCCGGCCGCAGTTGGCGCACCTGGGCCGCGGTGCGGTGTTCATGAAACCCTGGCATGTGGAACTGTTCGGCGGACCCATCGCCATCGGCGACTGCGCCACGGTCATCGCCACCCCGGATCGCCGGGTCCGCCTCTCGATTTGGCCGGCGGTCGATGCCTGCGAGGGGATCCGGATCGGCAGATATTGCCTGATCTGCCCCGGGGTGCGCATCGGCTGTGCCGCCCGGGTGATCATCGGAAACAACACGATGCTCGCAAGCGGCGTCTACATCACGGACGCGGACTGGCACGGAGTTTACGACCGGATGGACATGGGCGAAACCGCCCCGGTCACCATTGGCGAAAACGACTGGATCGGCGACGGCAGCATCGTCTGCAAGGGCATTTCCATCGGAGACAACAGCGTGATCGGCGCCGGTGCCGTGGTGGTAAAAGACGTGCCGGCCAATGTCGTGGCCGCCGGGAACCCGGCCCGGGTGGTGAAGCACCTGGAGGCCGAGCGCCGGTTCACCACCCGCGAGGACTGGTACACCCAATCCCAAGGTTCCCTTGCCAGGGATTTCGACGCCCTCGACCGCCTGATGCTACGACCCAACACCTTCCGCCATTGGCTGCGCCACCTCGTGTTTCCTTCGCCCCGGGACTACTGAGACCCATGCCATACCCCCCGTTTCACCGATCCGCCGCCGGAAGACCGGCCGGCGGATACGGGAAGCCATCTCAAAAATTAAGGCGTTCGGCCGAGATCCAGGCAAGGCCGAGGAGCAACCCTGACAACCTCGCGGATGTCGAGGACTTGAGACGAGGGCGGAAACGCCCGTATTCTGGGGAAAGGACGCTTATGAGATCGCTTCAGGTAACCCTTGCGGTCCCTCGCGGATTGTTCTACACCCACTGCCAATCCGGCGGATCGCGGATTCCTGATTCCCGGACCACCGGAATCCAAAAGAAAGCGCTTCCATGAACGGCGACCTGCTGATCCTCACCCTTGAAGCCATGGCGGTCTATTTCCTGGTGCTTTGGGCCCACTCCCTGCGGAGCCGCTTCGGGTTCGCCCACTTCTACGCCCTCATCGGCGGCATCACGGCGATCATGTCCTGGGTGACGGATGCCGGCGTCCGGGTCGAGATCGCGGGCATCACCTTCATGGTGGGCTCCACCGTCTTTTATACGTCCCTGCTGCTGGGCGTTTTCGTGGTCTACGTCTTCGACGGCCCCCGAGCCACCCGGACCGCCATCTCCACCGTCGCAGGGGTCTCCATCATGGTGCCGCTGATCGCGGTCGTTTTGC
>JBJKPT010000219.1:0-5853 GCA_046706045.1 Desulfobacterales bacterium | reverse complement strand
GCTTGCCGCCATCGGATCCATCCACGAGACCGTTTCCGGGATCGAGCGGGAGATCTGGCTGGTGGATAACGCCTCCACCGACGGGAGTGTCGCGGCCGTGCGGGCGCGCTACCCCGACGTCCACATCATCGAGAACACGGAAAACAAGGGTTTCGCCGCGGCCAACAACCTGGCCTTCCGCCGGATGAGCGGCCGGTATGCGCTGCTCTTGAACTCCGACGCCGAATTGACGTCGGGAGCCGTCGCTCGGCTTTACGCCTTCATGGAATCCCGGCCCGAGGCGGGCATGGCCTGCGGCCAGCTTCTCAACCTGGACGGCAGCCGGCAGAACGCGTTTGCGAATTTTCCCGACCTCTGGTCCCTCATGATCAACGAGTCCCTGCTAAAGCGCCTCTTTCCCCGCAAATACCCGAGCAAGTACCGCACCTACGAGGCGCCGATCCCCGTGGATTCGTGCATCGGCGCCTGCATGATCGTCCGGAAGAGCGCCATGGATTCCGTGGGCTTCTTTGACGAGCGCTATTTTTTTTTCATGGAGGAAACCGACTGGGCCCGTGAGTTCCGGAAGGCCGGCTGGGAGGTCATGTTCGTCCCGGACGCGAGGATCTACCATGCCCAGGGGAAAAGCGCCGGTCCGGGCGTCGCCGCGCGGATCCTCTTTTACCGGTCGCGGTACCGGTACCTGAAAAAGTGGCACCCCCGGCAATACCCCTTGCTGGTCGTTTGTCTCGGCGTCCGGCTGGCGATCAACTGCATCACCAGCCTCGCGGCCGTCCTCTTTACCCTGGGGATTTCCGCATCCTCCCGCATCCGGTGCCGCCGCTACTGGGGCCTGTTGATGTGGCACCTCGGCGGGTGCCGGGGCTAAATCTCCAGCACCGTGCCCGCGCTGCCGAAGAAGAACCGTTCTTTCAACCGGGCCTGGAGCATGGCGGCTTTCGGAAGGCCGGTGCAGTGGGAGACGCCGATGCGCTCGATTCCGTAGCGATCGATGGCCTTCAGGGTTTCGTCGAACTGCGCCTCGCTGGAAAAGCCGAGGTGCGTGCCGCCCAGGATCGCGTAAATTTTGTCCCGGCCCATTTTTTCCAGGGTGTATTCGATGATGTTGATCATTCCGGCGTGGGCGCAGCCAAGAACGAGCACCAGCCCCTTGGCGGTATCCACGATCATCGACACATCGTCTTTCAACGGGTCGGGGTGGATCGTTTCACCGCCGGGCAGGACGGCCGTCATGTTGGCATCGCCTTTTTCAAAGGCGCTCGTGCGAGGGATTTCACCGGTGAGAAAGACCCCGGGGCCCACCGTCCTCATCTCGGTCTGCAACAGGAAATTGGCGCCCAGGGATTCCAGGAAACTCCGGCGGAAGGGGATGCCGATGGACCGGGTCCTTCCCTGGCCCGACCAGATCCGCTCCGAAAACATGTCCGGATGGCCGTGGACATCGACCGGCCCCCGGATCCCCAGGACCGCCGGCAGGCCGGCCGTGTGATCGTAATGCCCGTGGCTGATGAGGATCGCCTTGATCCGGCGCAGATCCTTTTGGAGTGCGAGCGAATTCTGCACGATGGCAAAGCCCTGGCCCGTATCGAAGAGGTAGTCTCCGTCACCGGTTTCAAGATAGCAGCTGAACCCGTGTTCCCCGATGACGCCGAAGGGAACGCCCACCGAATTTTCGCAAAGAATCGTCAGTCGCGTGGTCATGTGTCGCCTCCTTTTGTGGTTCTGGGACAATACTCAAAACAGATTACCCCATCCCGCCGGGGATTGGAACCGTTCTTGTGGCGGGAATCGAAATCGGCCGGCTTGCCAACGCCCGGCAGCGTTGCGATACTACAACTTCAGCCATTCCAGGAGGGCGAACCATGAACCAACGAACAAGCGAGCCGTCCCAGGAACCGACCCCTCGCAGCGGCTCCCGTACGGCGCCGACCGGGACGGGTTGCGGGCGGGAAATGCCCGCGACCGGATTGCTGAGCGCACTTTCAATCCGGGGGGCCACCTTTCGCAACCGGATCGTGATGTCGCCCATGTGCCAGTACAGCGCGGATGAAGGACTGGCCGGCGACTGGCACCTGGTTCACCTCGGGAGCCGGGCCGTGGGGGGTGCCGGGCTGGTCATGGCCGAGGCCACGGCCGTCACCCGGGAGGGGCGGATCTCCCCGAGCGACCTGGGGATCTGGAGCGAAGCGCACGTTGCCCCCCTGGAACGGATCGTTCGGTTCGTTCATTCTCAGGGGGCCGTTGCCGGCATCCAGCTCGCCCACGCCGGTCGAAAGGCCAGCCACGCGGTTCCCTGGGCCGGCGGGGCCCGCCTCACGACGCCCGATGCGGGCGGCTGGCCCGTTGTCGGCCCAAGCCCGGTCCCGTTTGCCCCGGACGAGCCGGCGCCGGTCCCGCTTGACGAGGCCGGGATCGAGGGGATCGTCCTCGCCTTCGAGGCCGCGGCCCTTCGGGCCCTGGCGGCCGGGTTCCGGGTGATCGAGATTCACGCGGCCCACGGGTACCTCTTGCACGAGTTCCTCTCCCCCCTGAGCAACCAGCGCACGGACCGCTACGGCGGAAGCCTCGAGAACCGGATGCGGCTGATCTTGCGGATCGCCGAGCGTCTCCGGCGGTGCATGCCCGAGTCCCTGCCGTTGTTCGTGCGGATTTCCGCCACCGACTGGGTGGACGGCGGATGGGACATCGCGCAGTCGGTGATCCTTTCCCGGCACCTCAAAGCCCTTGGCGTGGATTTGATCGATGTCTCTTCGGCAGGGGTGGTGCCCGCGGCGCAAATCCCCGTCGGCAGGGGATACCAGGTGCCCTTGGCGCGAAGGATCCGGGCCGAGGCCGGCATCATGACCGCGGCGGTCGGGTTGATCACGGAGCCGGCCCACGCCGAGCAGATCGTAACCGGCGGGGATGCCGATCTGGTCTTTCTCGCCCGGGAACTCCTCCGGGAGCCGTACTGGGCCCTCAAAGCCCATCGGCAACTCGGTGCGGCGGCTTCCTGGCCGGCTCCGTACCGGCGCGCTCAGGAGGCCTGATCGGTTTCAAGGGCCTCGCGCACCTTGACGGCGAGTTCCTTTACGGAAAACGGCTTCTGGATGAATTGCACCCCTTCCTCCAGGACCCCGTGGTGGGCGATCGCGTTGGCCGTATAGCCGGACATGAAGAGGGCCTTCAGGCCCGGCCGGAGCGCCCGCAGCCGCTCGGCCAGGTCGCGGCCGTTCATCTCGGGCATGACGACGTCGGTGATCAGCAGGTGAATCTCGCCGTCGTAGGCCTTCACGAGGGAGGTGGCCTCCTCCGCCGTGCCCGCCGTGAGAACGGTGTAGCCCAGGCGCCGGAGCATGGTCCTGCTCATGTTCAGAATCGGGGCTTCGTCTTCCACGACAAGGACGGTCTCGCCGCGGCTTCCGGGGGGACGATCCGTGTCTTCTTTTGGGTGCGCGGCGGCATCGCCCTCGTGGCGCGCGAAGTAGATCTTGAACGTCGTGCCTTTCCCCGGTTCGCTGTAGACGTTGATGAACCCGTTGTTCTGCTTGACGATGCCGTAGACCGTGGCCAACCCGAGGCCGGTGCCCCGGCCCACCCCCTTGGTGGTGAAAAAGGGCTCGAAGAGATTCTTCCGGGTCTCCTTGTCCATGCCGCAGCCGTTGTCGCTCACCGCCAACAGGGAGAAATCGCCGGGGATAAAGCCCGGGTGGGCATCGCAGTAGGCCCGGTCAAATGCCGCCCGGCCGGTTTCGATGGTGATCTTGCCGATGTCCGCCAGGGCGTCCCGGGCGTTCACGCAGAGGTTGGCGAGGATCTGATCGATTTGGGACGGGTCCATGAGGACCGGCCAGACGGCATCGCCGGGCAGCCAGGCCAGGTCGATGTCCTCTCCGATGAGGCGGCGCAGCATCTTGAGCATCCCCTCGACGGTCGCGTTCAAATCGATAACTTTGGGCGAGTTGGTCTGCTTGCGGGCGAAGGCCAGCAATTGACGGGTCACCTCCGCGGAACGGGTGGCGGCCCGGTGGATTTCCTGGAGATCCTCGTGCAGCGGTTCCGAGGCCGGCACCCGTTCCAGGGCCAGTTCCGCAAATCCCAGGATCACGCTGAGCATGTTGTTGTAATCATGGGCCACGCCCCCGGCCAGGCGCCCCATGGATTCCATTTTCTGGGCCTGACGGAACTGTTCTTCGAGCTTGCGCTGGGCCGTGAGGTCCGTGGCGAACCCCTCGATGACAAAGGTTCCGTCTTCCCCCTTGACGGCGATCCGGGCGTTCATGCTGAGCCAGACGGTCCTGCCGTCGGCGGTCCGGGCCTCGTACCCGAAGTTTTCCACCCGGCCCTTTTCCCCCAGCACGGCGAGGAACCGTTTTCGATCCTCGGGGTTGGCATAGAGTTCCGTCTCAAAGCCGGCGCCCCGTGCCGCGGCCTTTTGGGGCGAGGCGATCCCCAGCATCCGGGCCATGGCGGCATTGACCGAGACCACCTTCCCCTGGGAGGTGGTGGAGAAGATGCCGATGGGTGCGTTCTCGAACAGATCCCGGTACCGCGCCTCGCTTTCCTGGAGCATCCGCTCGGCCCGTTTCCGCTCGGTGACGTCGTGGACGATGGAATGCAGCAGGTCTTTTCCATGCACGACGATCCGGCTGCTGAAGACCTCCACGTCGCTGACGGACCCATCGGCGTGGCGGTGACGAAATTCGAAAGGCATTTCTTTTAAGCGCCTGGCGCGATCCATCTCGCGCTTCACCTCTTCGGGCGAAAGCACGTTGATGTCCTGGATCCGCATTCGTTGGATCCGATCCTTCGGCCATCCGTAGTAGCGTTGGGCGGCCCGGTTCGCGTCGATGATCCTTCCGGTGTCCGGGTCGATGATCAGCTTGACCGCGGCGTGGTCGTCGAAGATGCTTCGGAACAGGGCCTCATTTTCCTTCAGCCTCTCCTCGGAGCGCTTTTTGTCGACGATCTGCCAGGTCACGTCGGCGAGGTAGGAAACGGTTTCCGCGTCTTTTTCGGTGTAATTCGTCGGCTTGTTCCCGACCCCCAGGACGGCGACCACCGGGTCGCCGCGAAGAATGGGCACCGCCAGTTCGCGAATCACCTCGGCGTGGCCGTCGGGAAGGCCCTTTTTTTGCGGCAGCGAAGGGTAATCGTTGTGAATCACCGGCCTCTTCCGCCTCACGCAGTCCGCCCAGACCCCGGCCCGGTCGATCCCGTAATGCGTCCCCTTTCCTTCGGCCCGGCAGAATTCCTTCACCGTGCGGATGGACCATTGCTGCAGCGACAGGGTTTTCTGATCGTCTTCCACGAAATGGTAGAACCCGATGGGGCTGTCGACAAGGGCGCAGATTTCGTCCAGGGCGTGGGCCAAGAGGGCGTCCAGGTCCGGCGCCGTCGCGGCGAATTCGAAGAGGTTCAGCCGCGTTTCGAGAAGCCGTTCCACCCGTCGCGGTTCGCTCCGGTCCCGAAAGACCAGCACCGCACCCGTGATCTCTCCCCGGTGGTCGCGGATCGGCGCCGCCGAGTCGGCGACGGGCCGTTCGGTTCCGTCTTTGGCGATCAGGAGGGCGGGGTGGGGCAAAGCCTCCCCTGCCGCCCCTTCCAGGACCTTGGACAGGGGATTTTCCAACGGTTCCCGGGTTTTTTCACCCACGATGCGAAAGACCGTTTCCACGGGTTTGCCCACGGCATCGGCTCGGGACCAGCCGGTGAGGGCTTCGGCCACGGGGTTCATGAACGCGACGGCGCCGTTTGGGTCCGTCGAGATGACCCCGTCGCCGATGGATTGCAAGATGATGGTAAGGTCCTGCTTTGTTTCTTCCATAACGCTTCAGGTTCCATCGTTTCAATGATTTTGACCCCATCAGTGAC
>JBJKPT010000218.1:0-3601 GCA_046706045.1 Desulfobacterales bacterium | reverse complement strand
AGGGTTTCCACCTGCACGGTGAACTGGTGCAACCGTTTGGAAAGCATGGCGAGCATGTTCAACGCAAGCGATGGATTGCAGCCGATGAGATCCACGAACGCGGATTTTGGAAAAAACGCCAGATGGGAGGGGACCAAAGCCTGGGCGCTGGCAGGAAAAGGCTTGCCCAAAAAGACCGCCACTTCGCCGAAGGGCTCCCCCGGGCCGAAGATGTGAAGGATCTGCTCCTTGCCTTCGGCCGAGACCTTGAAGATCTTGACGCTGCCATCGAGAACGACGAAAAATCCGTGACCGTCATCCCCTTCGGAAAAGATCGTGTCTCCGCGCCCGCAGCGTTTGGCCGCGGCGATGGATATCAGGGTCTGAAATTGGTCTTCGGGAAGGCCGTCAAAAATCGGGACCTTGGATATCACAGCAAATTTATTCAGCATTTTTCCCTCCTTCGGAAAAATAGCACCCCCCCTTGACATAAGTCAAGGCAACCGGCGGCTCACCGGGGACATAAACACACCGTCACGGGCACAATGCCTTGTGCGGTGAATCCAATCGTTTCGTTCAAATCCAAAAGGAGGTTTCATATGTTTTGCTTTCAATGCGAACAAACGGCCAAAGGCGAAGGATGCACCCGGATCGGCGTTTGCGGCAAAACGGCCGATGTCGCCGTTCTCCAGGACCTTCTGATTTATGCGGTGAAGGGCTTGTCCCAGGTGGCCGTGGCCGCCCGGGCCGCCGGGGTTACCGATCCGGAGACCAACCGGTTCACCTGCAAGGCGATCTTCTCCACCTTGACCAACGTCGATTTCGATCCGGACCGGTTCGTCACCCTGATCCGTCAGGCCGTGGACTTTCGGGAGGCCCTGAAGCAAAAGGCCGGTGTCAAGGCCCCGGCCGGCGGCCCGGCCGTTTTCCAGCCGGCGGCTGACAAGGACGGCATGATCGCCCAGGGGGAAACCGTCGGGGTGATGGCCGATAAAAACCTGAACGAAGACATCCGCTCCCTACGGGAGCTTCTCGTCTATGGACTCAAGGGGGTCGCCGCCTATGCCGACCATGCCGCCATCCTCGGCCAGGAGGACGACGTGGTCTATGCCTTTATCCATGAAGCCATCGCCGCCACCCTCGACACGGGGAAATCCGTGAACGACCTGGTGGGCCTGGCCCTCAAATGCGGGGAAGTCAACATCCGGGCCATGGAACTTCTCGATGCCGGCAACACCGGCACCTATGGTCATCCCGTGCCGACCGCCGTGCCCCTGGGCCACAAGAAGGGCAAGGCGATCCTGGTTTCCGGCCACGACCTTCGGGATCTTGAAGCGATTCTCGAGCAGTCCGAAGGAAAGGGGATCTTCGTCTACACCCACGGGGAGATGCTGCCGACCCACGGATACCCGGAGCTTAAGAAATACCCCCATTTCTACGGCCATTACGGCACGGCCTGGCAAAACCAGCAAAAAGAGTTTGCCGCCTTTCCGGGCGCCATCCTCATGACGACCAACTGCCTCCAGAAACCCCGCGAATCCTACGCGGCCAACATCTTCACCACCGGCCTGGTGGGATGGCCCGGCATCGCCCACATCCCAAGCCGTGATTTCTCGGCCGTTATCGACCGAGCTCTGGCCCTGCCGGGATTTACCGAAGACCTGGAGACCAAAAGCGTCATGGTCGGATTCGCCCGGAATGCCGTCCTGGGGGTGGCCGACAAGGTCATCGAAGCGGTAAAGGGAAAGGCCATCCGCCATTTCTTTCTGGTCGGCGGCTGCGACGGTGCCAAACCCGGCCGGGATTACTACACGGAGCTGGTGGAAAAGATCCCCGCCGACTGTGTGGTCCTGACCCTGGCCTGCGGAAAATTCCGGTTTTTCGACAAGGATCTCGGCGATATCGGCGGCATTCCGCGGCTCCTCGACGTGGGCCAGTGCAACGACGCCTACTCGGCGGTCAAGATCGCCATGGCCTTGGCCGACGCATTCGGCTGCGGGGTGAACGACCTGCCCTTGTCCCTGATCCTATCCTGGTACGAACAGAAGGCCTGTGCCATCCTGTTGAGCCTTCTCTACCTGGGCATCAAGGACATCCGGCTCGGGCCTTCGCTGCCGGCCTTTATTTCACCCAATGTCCTGAACGTGCTGGTCAAAAATTTCAACATCATGCCCATCGGCACGCCCGACGAAGACCTGAAAGCCATCCTCGGGTAACCCGGGCGCTGCGATCGAGACCGGGATCCCGCCCGAGCATCGGGCGGGATCCCGTCAAATCGGCCACGTGGAGGTGAACCCATGAAATGTCCCGGACAGGACACCCAATACTGGACATCGCACGCCATCTTCGAGGTCCCGTGCCCGGAATGCGGAAAGACCGTTGAATTCTTCAAGGACGATACGACCCGAAAATGCGGTCACTGCGGTCACCGATTCCTCAATCCGCACCTGGATTTCGGTTGCGCCGCCTACTGCCAATACGCCGAGCAGTGCCTGGGCGATCTGCCGCCGGAACTCCTGGCCCGCAAAGAGGACCTCCTAAAGGACCGGGTGGCCCTGGAGATGAAGCGTTATTTCAAATCCGACTTCCGCCGTATCGGCCACGCCAGCCGTGTGGCGCGGCACGCCGAACGCATCGGCCGGGACGAGGGGGGCAACATGGCCGTGATCCTCGCCGCAGCCTACCTGCACGACATCGGCATTCCCGAATCCGAACGCCGCTACGGCAGAAACGCGCCTCGGAACCACCAGCAGGTGGGACCGCAGGTGGCCCGGGAGTTTCTGGAACGGCTAGGGGCCCCGCCGCCGCTGGTGGATGCGGTCTGCGACATCATCGCCCACCACCACCACCCCGGATCCGAAGAAACCCTGGAATACCGGGTGCTCTACGATGCCGATCGGATCACGAACATGGAAGAACGGCAAAAAGACGGTGCGGTGAAACCCCGCATCGTCGAAACGATGATCACCCGTCAGATGCTGACGGAAAGCGGCCGGCGAGAGGCCCGACGGGTGCTTTTGAGCGAATGATCAACCTGCGGGATGTCCTTATCGGCGAGCGTCGATGGACAGGAGAAGAATATGAAACGCTTGCGTAAAATCATCCAGATCGACGAAGAAAAATGCGACGGCTGCGGGCAATGCGTTCCGGCCTGTGCCGAAGGCTCGCTAAAGATCGTGGACGGAAAGGCCCGGGTCGTGGGCGAGAACCTCTGCGACGGACTCGGCGCCTGCCTGGGGGAATGCCCCAACGGGGCGCTGCGGATCGTCGAACGCGAAGCCGAGGAATTCGACGATGAGGCCGTGGCGCGTCACCTGGCCCGCCGGCCCGCCGCCGATGCGGAACCCGTTCCCCATGCGGCCGGCGGTTGTCCATCGGCCCGCATGGAGACCTTTACCACCATCGGCGGCGATGCCTGCCGGGCGGCCAACGTGCCGACGGCCCACGGTCCGACGGCCGCGTCGGAACTGGTCCACTGGCCGGTCCAGATCCGGCTGGTGCCGCCGACAGCAACATTTCTCAAAGGCGCCGACCTTTTGGTCGTAGCCGACTGTGTCCCCGTCGCTTTTCCGAGTCTTCACCAGGAATGTCTCAAGGGCCGGCTGGAGAAGAGCCGGAGCCC
>JBJKPT010000217.1:0-6601 GCA_046706045.1 Desulfobacterales bacterium | reverse complement strand
TTTCGGAGACATTCATTTTACGTGGAGCGATTATGAAGGTATTGCTCATCGGCACCGGTGGTGTGGGAGAGGCCATCGCGACCATCGCTCACCGCCGGGGCTCGGATTCGCGCTGGCTCACCCGAATGGTGCTTGCCGACTACGATCTCGAAAAATCCCAGTGGGTCGCCGACAAACTCGGGGAGCCGGACCGGTTCATCGCGGAACGGGTGGACGCCAAAAACAAGGCCGAGATCATCGGCTTGGCAAAAAAATACGAAGTCGACCTGATCCTGAACGGTTGCGACCCGTCCTTTAACATTAATATCTTCGATGCCGCCTATGAATACGGCTGCAACTATATGGACATGGCCATGTCCTTGTCCGAGCGGCATCCCGAGGATCCCTATCATAAAACCTACGTCAAACTGGGGGACTATCAGTTCGAACGAAGCCAGCTGTGGAAGGACAAGGGGCTTCTGGCCATCGTCGGATCCGGGGTGGAGCCCGGCATGGCCGACGTCTTCGCCCGTTATGCCGAAAAGCACCTCTTCGATGAAATCGTGGAAATCGGTATCCGCGACGGCAACAACCTGGTGGTCGAGGGGCACGACATCGCTTTCGGCTTCTCCATCTGGACCACCCTCGAAGAGTGCCTCAATCCGCCCGTGATCTGGGAAAAGGAGCGGGGCTGGTACACCACCGAACCGTTTTCGGACCCGGAAGTCTTCTACCTTCCCGAGGGTATCGGGGATGTGGAGATGGTCAACGTGGAGCACGAAGAGGTATTGCTGATCCCGCGCTACATCGACAAGGGTCTTCAAAAGGTCACCTTCAAATTCGGTCTCGGCGAAGAATTCATCAATGCCCTGAAAAACCTCCAGGCCCTGAACCTGGACCGGGTGGACATGAAAATCCGGGTCGGGGATGTCCGCATCACCCCCCGCGAGTTCGTGGCCAGGGCCGCTCCGGATCCCAACGAAATCGGTCACCTGATGCACGGGAAGACGTGTGCCGGCACCTGGATCAAGGGCAAAAAGGACGGGCTCATGCGGCAAGTCTACTTGTACCAGGTGGCAGACAACCAGGACTGCATGCAGCGGCTCAATTCTCAGGCCGTGGTAGCCCAAACCGCCTTTACGCCCGTGATCATGATGGAGTTGCTCGCGACCGGAATATGGAAAAGCGTGGGCGTTTGCCCCCCGGAAGCCTTTGATCCGGATCCTTTCATCGCGCTGATGGACGCCTACGAATTCCCCGGCGGTCTCGAAGAGATGGAATCCGAATATCTCGACGTTCAGCGAAGAGCCCAGTTCAAGGCCCCCCTGGGCTGAGCCGCCCTTGGTTTCCCCATTTTGCGGGCCGGTGCCCCTCTATGGGGATCGGCCCGCACGCCCGGTATAGTTTCACTTTTGAGACTGCGGTCTCAATTTTGATATTCAATTTGTTTTCTATATCATATCATATAGTTAGAGCCAATCGCCCCCCGGGATGCCATCTCATTGTCTCAATATTGAGATTAGCCGGAAATTGCCAGTTTCCTTTCATCTATCTTAATTTATTAGTTTTTTTGTTTTTTCAAGCAAAACGAGAAGCTGGCACGGTAGCTGCTGTTCTTGATTTCAATTCCGAACGGAGAATGATTTCGGGAGAGCCATGGATATGCCCGAGGCGATTTCGTGTCGGGTTTCTCCGACACGATCTTCGATACAGGTTTTAACATGAGATCGTCACAAAGTGCCCCCTGGCCCACAGCCAACCGGCTTCGGGGGATTTCAGGCGGACGGTGGATATCGGCTAGCCCGCTACGAAGTCCCCTACACTCCGGGGTGCCTCCCCCGAAGGTCAGGGTGCGATGTGTTGCGCCCTTCCCGAGGCCGGCGATGCGTGCGGACCCCGTATCGCCCGTGAGAGTGACCCCAAATTGAAGGATATTTTATGAGAGTATTGCTTATCGGCATCGGCGGCGTCGGCCAAGCCATGGCGGTTATCGCCAAACGCCGCGACCCGCGCAGTGAATGGATGACACAGATGGTGCTGGCGGATTATGACGAGGAAAGGGCCAGATCCGTGTCCGAATCCCTGAAGGATGAAAGACGGTTTCCGGCCGAGCGGGTCGATGCCAGAAACAGCGAAGAAATCGCAGCGCTGGCCAAAAAGTACGACGTTGACATCATCATGAACTGCTGCGATCCATCCTTTGACGAAATCATCTTTGATACGGCCTTCCGGGTGGGATGCAACTACATGGACTGCGCCATGACCATGTCCAGACCCCACCCCGACCATCCCTACAGCAAGCCCTACGTAAAACTCGGCGACTACCAGTTCGCCCGGTATGACCGATGGGCCGAAAAGGGGCTGCTCGCCCTCGTCGGTTCCGGAGTGGAGCCGGGCATGGCCGACGTCTACGCCCGCTACGCCGAAAAGCATCTCTTCGACGAAATCGAGGAGATCGGAATCCGCGACGGGGGCAACCTCGAGCTGGATGGCGTGGATCTCGCCTTCGGGTTTTCCATCTGGACGACCATCGAAGAATGCCTCAACCCCCCCGTGGTGTGGGAGCGCAAGAAGGGTTGGTACACCCTCGAACCGTTTTCCGAACCGGAAGTCTTCGCCCTGCCCGAAGGTATCGGGGATGTGGAGATGGTCCACGTCGAACACGAAGAGGTGGTTCTCATTCCCCGCTACATCGACAAGGGGCTTCAGAAGGTCACCTTCAAGTACGGGCTCGGGGAGGAATTCATCAACTGCCTGAAAGTGCTCAAATCCCTGAACCTGGACAGCAAGGAGAGCACAATCCAATTCGGCAATCAGACCATCTCGGCCCGGGACTTTGTGGCCAAATGCGCCCCCAACCCGATAGAGATTCAACGCAAGATGGTGGGCAAAACCTGCGCCGGCACCTGGGTGAAGGGAATAAAGGACGGGATGAAAAGGGAGGTCTATCTATACCAGGTCGCCGACAACCAGGATTGCATCAAGCGTCTGGATTGTCACGCCGTGGTTGCCCAGACGGCCTTTAGCCCTGTTCTCATGCTGGAGCTGCTTGCCCGGGGCATCTGGAAAAAGGTGGGTGTCCACGGCGCCGAAGCCTTTGACCCGGACCCTTTCGTCAATCGGATGGCCGCCTACGAGTTTCCCGGCGGCATGACCGAAATGGATTCCGAATTCAA
This sequence comes from Desulfobacterales bacterium, assembly GCA_046706045.1. Classification (GTDB taxonomy): domain Bacteria; phylum Desulfobacterota; class Desulfobacteria; order Desulfobacterales; family JBDRRP01; genus JBJKPT01. Next base: position 3,446 of record JBJKPT010000217.1, on the reverse strand, counting down.
GACCGCCCTTGATGCCGTGATGTTGACCGCGCCGCTGAAAAGCGTCGCGGCCTGATGTCACAGGGCCACAACAAAAAAATACGGCCTCCTCAGACCCGGTCCAGGAGGCCGTATTTTTTCAGTTTCCGGTAGAGCGTTGCGCGGCTGATCTGAAGCCGTGCCCCCAACTCTTCAATGGCCCCGGGCCCCGCCCCGAGCCGCTCCCTCTTTTTTCTGAGAAGCTCTTTTTCGTAATCCTCCAGGAGGCCGGTCAGAGGCCGGTCTCCGGCCGTCTCGGATTCGCAGGCCTTTTTGATCCGGGGGGGAACACTCTCAAGGGTGATGACCTCGCCCGGCTCGAGACTCACCATGTACTCCACGGCATTTTCCAGTTCGCGAACATTTCCCGGCCAGTCGTAGGCCAGAAAAAGTTCTTCAACTTCGGAAGATATCCCCTTGATCCGCTTTTCTTCGTCACGGCAGCGCTTCTCCAGGAAACTCTCCAGAAGCAGGAGAATGTCCTCGCGGCGGTCGCGAAAAGGCGGCGTGGTCAAAGGGATCACGTTGAGCCGGTAGTAGAGGTCTTCCCGGAATTCCCGTTCGGCGATCATCTGTTCCAGGTCCTGGTTGGTGGAGGAGATGACCCGCACATCCACCTGGATGGGCTTGACCCCGCCAAGGCGTTCCACCGTGCGCGCCTGGAGCACATGGAGCAATTTGGGCTGAAGCCTGAGGGGAAGATCCCCGATCTCATCGAGATAGATGGTGCCGCCGTTGGCCAGTTCGAACTTGCCGGGTTTTCCCCCCTTCCGGGCTCCGCTGAAGGCCCCGCCCATGTAGCCGAACAGCTCGCTTTCCAGCAGCTCATCGGGAATGGCCGCGCAGTTCACCGAGATAAAGGGACCCGCCCTCCGGGCGCCGGAATAATGAATGGCCCCGGCGATCAGACCCTTCCCCGTACCGGTCTCACCCGTGATGAGCACCGTCGCGTTGGTCTGGGCAACCTGCCGGACCCGCTCCCTCAGATCCCGCATCTGGGGGCTTTGGCCCAGGATGTGATCGATATCGATGACATGATCCGAAGCCATGATCTCATAAGCCTGCTTGCGGACATCCGAGAGGCTTCGCAAGGAGACCACCACCCCGACAACGGCACGGTCCACCACAATGGGCTCGGCCGATACGAGAAAATGCAGTTCAAGATCTCCGCTCTGATACGTTTCCTCCCGCCGAAGGTATCCCCGGCCCGTGCGCACGACCTCCATCAGGCCTGAACCGGGCAGCACATCTTCGATGTGCCGGCCCGTGAGGGCGTCGGGATTCTTCTGGATCAGCCGGGCCCCCACCCCATTGCAATGCTGAACGTAGCCCTGCTGATCGATGGCGAGAATCCCCTGGTCGATGGATTCGAGAATGGTCCGCAACTGATTGGAAGCGATGACGAGCCGCTGCATCGTCGCCGCCTCGGCCACCTTGCTGGCCAGCAGTTCCGCCATGCGACCGAGGAATTCCAGCATTTCGTCCCTGCGTTCAAGGAGAAATCGCCGCTGCGCCTCATCGAAGGCGACCAGCCCGATGGCTCCCAGAGAAACTCCCCGCAAATTGATGGGGCAGCAAATCTCGGCCAGTTCCATGACCGAACCGTTCAGAATCGATGGATCGTAGGTCGGATCGTTTGCGGCGTCCGAAACAACCGTCGGTTTTCCGCTCTTTACGGTCCGGCCGTAGATGAACCCGGAGTCAAGGTCGCCATTTTCTTCCTTTTGCCCCACCATGTCCTTGTAAAGACCGGTGCCCGCGATGATGGTAAGCTCGTTGTCGACGATTTCAGCCTCGACCCGGAGGGCGGAAGAAATCGCTTCGGCAAACCGGCGCACATCCTCTTGAATATCCCTCAACCGCGGTGAAGGGGTGGCTACCACGTGCATCTCCTTTGTCCTTGTCCCAGGCTCGCACGCCGCCAAGGTGGATTCCTTTTTCTTCATCCCATGGCGCGGAACCCGTCCCGGTGGTCGGCGTCGAATCGGCGGAGCCGTTCTTCCAAATCGGCGTAGCGCTCGACACCGGTGAGCGACACGCAGGCCCGGATCCCTTCGCTGCGGCTGCTGCCGGTGGTTTCCAGGGAAATGGCGCTGATTCCGTAGTAAAGGAGCTCCTCCACCAGTTCCACGCCGGAAAAGCCGGGATAGGCCACGGTGAAATAAAACCCGTCGGCAAGCGGCCGGTCGATATCCATGTCGTAGACGAGGAAAAAGCCGTTTTCCAGAAAAAGCCGCTTCATGACCCGGGCCCGCTCGCCGTATTCCTTCACCGCCTCGACAAAGTTGTAGGTCCCCTCGTTTACCGCATCGAGGAGTGCGGCAAGGCCGATCTGGGTACTGTGGCAAACCCCTGAACTCAAAGCATACATGCCCCCGAAAATATAGGCGTAGCCAAACCGGTCGCTTCCAAAATACGGTTTCAGGCCGTCGCCCACGGAATTGAACAAAGCATCGCAGATCGCCGTCATGCCAATGCGCTGGCCGGCCAGGCTGAAGGACTTGGAACTGGAGATGAGCAGGATGTAGCGATCCGTGTATCGGGCCACCGTGGGGATGAACGGCGGCATTCCGGGTCGGGAATAGTCGGTTCGGAAATCCATGCCGAAGTAGGCGAGGTCCTCCAGCACGAGGACGTCGTGGGCCGTGGCGAGCTCCCCGATGGTACGCAATTCCTCTTCGGTAAAGCAGATCCAGGACGGATTGTTTGGGTTGGAGTACATGATCGCGGCGATATCGCCGTTCGACAGGTAGCTTTCCAGCTTGGCCCGAAGCCGGAGTCCCCGGAAATCGTAGACATCGAAGCTTGCCCGTGGCAACCCGATGACCTGGGCCTGTTTCTTGTTGACCGGAAAGCCGGGATCGATGAAGAGGATTCGGTTTTTCCCCTGGATGCGGCGGCCAGCGACCATCATGGCAAGATAGCAGCCCTGCATGGAGCCCACCGTGGGGAAACAGCCCGCCGTGCCGATGTCGACGTCCATGAAATTTTTAACGAACCGGGAGATGCCGGCTTTCAGCTCCGGGATCCCGTCAAAAGGCGGGTACTTGGCGCCCACCCCCCGTTTCAAGGCCTCGATCTCGGCGTTGACGGCGATTTCCGGCGGCGCGAGCCCCGGAATACCCATCTCCATTCGGATAAACGAGGCCCCGGTGGCGGTCTCGATGTTCTGAACCAGCCGGTTGACCTCCCGGATGGAGGCAAGCCCCACCACCTCCAGACCGCTTTCCTCGATTATCCGGCGGACCGCTGCCGAAGGAATCGGTGTGTCGATCATGAATGGTTCTCCTTTTACACGATCCCGCCTTCGGCAAGGGGTTTTCCCTCCAGGATGCGCTGGGGAGAGAAAATCGAAAGATCCAATGCCGGGGTCGCACCGGTGATCAATTCGGCCAGATACCGGCCCACGGCCGGCCCTTGCTGAAGGC
>JBJKPT010000216.1:0-2269 GCA_046706045.1 Desulfobacterales bacterium | reverse complement strand
TGCGCCGGCGGGGCATCTCACCGGAGGCGGCCCTCTACGTGGGAAACGACATGCGAAACGATATCCTTGCGGCCTCCCGGGCCGGATTCCGGACCGCCCTTTTTGCCGGGGACCGCCGGTCCTACCGCCGTCGCGAAGACGACCCCGACTGCGCCGGCGTTACCCCGGATCTGGTCCTCACCGACTTGGCCCAACTGGCGGAGATGATCGAGAACACGGCGTAACGGCCTCGAGAAAACATCCCGGCTTCCATGAAATCGATCCGGTTTCATCGGGATCGGGATCGAATCCCCTTCGTTTCGAATTCGAAAGCGATTTGGATTTGGATGATCCTGCCGTTGGCATTGCCCCTCGGGTCACCAGTCCACGGGCACCCGCACCAGGTGGCCGGCCTTGTTCGCGAAATTCACGTACCCGTGGGCCCGGCCGAACCGGTAGAGGTCCCGGGTGATGGCCACATCGTGCCGGCAGTAATCGACGATCTCCTGGATGCGGCCCTCTTTCCACCATTTCAGGGCCTGAAGGCCGTCGGCGGTTTTTTCGACCCCCAGGGTCCGGGAGGCCAGGTGATCCAGGGAGAGGCGAAACCCCAGGGTACGGTGGATGGATTCCAGGAGGTCCAGGGTCGGCACCGTCGAAAAATCAAGATCCGAATAGCGGCTGAGCACCCGGTAATCGAAGCGCTTGATGTTGAACCCGATCACGAGATCGAGCCGCCGCAACCGTTCGATGAGGGCCGGCACCGCCGTTTCATCGAACACGGAAAACCCGTCCGATGCCGATTCGTAGAGCACGGCGCAGCTCACCCGCATCCGTTCGGCCCGGTGCCAGCCGCCCACCTCCTGGGCCGAGCGCTGGGTCTCGATGTCGAGGACCCCGAAGGCGGCCGGCGCTCCGGCTCCGGTTGCCATCCCTTTCGGGATCGGTGCCGAGGCGCCGGCAAACGGCGCGGCATCCTTTTTGACGACGCGCTGCTTTTCCCGCCGCTTCCGCCGGCCCCGCCGAGGGCCGGATTCGAACCGTCCGCAGCCGGTGGGCGCGGGTGCGTGCGCGCGGCTTTCCGGGCTGGTGAGGAAATCCCCCCCCGGGATCTCGGCCGGAGGCGGGGACGCCGAGGCGGTTGCCGGCACCATCGCTTCCAGCATGGATTGAAGCAGGATCCGCGCGGCGACCTTGTCCAGGGGCCGGTTTCCGGAACCGCATTTGGGGGAATGCACGCAGGCCGGGCACCCCGAGCGGCAGGGACAACGCGACACACAGGCATGGGTGTTGCGGATCAGCTCCTCGAACCGCTCGAAAGCCAGACGGCTCAACCCCGCCCCGCCCTGGGACCCGTCGTAGACGAACACCGCAGCCCCTCCCGTGCCCGGATGAAACGGCGTGGAAAGGCCGCCGAAGTCGTTTCGGTCCGAGAGGACGAGAAGAGGCAGGATGCCGATGGCGGCATGCTCCAGGGCGTGGATTCCGCCCATGAAATGCCGTTGGGCCGCGATGACCCGTTGCTTGATCCGGTCGGGAATTTCCATCCAGATCCCTTCGGTTTCAAACCGCAGGGGTGGAAGGTCCAGGGATTCGACCCCGAGCTTCCGGCCGGTCCGAAGGTGCACGCGCTCGAATCCCGTAACCTGTTCGGTGATGCGCAGCCGGCCGAAGCCGACCCGCATGCCGGCCGCCGTCCGCGTGTCGAGGGTTTCGAGGATATCGGTATCCCGGTGGATCCGCGGCCGGGTGAAATGCTCGCCGGCGGCCGGAGTGACCCGGATCATGCCATCGTCGATCTCCAGCCGATCCACCCGGTACGTCCGGCCGCCATGAAGGTAGACCGCGCCGGGATGGGTCTCCCGGAACACCCGAAGCCCGTCGATCTCGCCGAGGAGGGTTTCCGCCTCGTCGAGGATTCGAAACCGCCTGCCGCCGCCCCGCAGGTCAAGGTCGCGCTGGGGGTAGCGGCGCCGGGCAAAGAGCCGGCTTCCGTCTGCGGACCGGAGCAACACGGCCCCGGCCTCGAGCCGGGCGATGGCACTTTCGGCGGCACCGCTTCGGGCATAGGGCTCGTTCATCGAAAGGGGCAGCTCCGCGGCCGCACATTCCAGGTGGCGTTCCAGGATAAAGGGATTTTCCGGGTTCACCACCGCCGCTTCCGGAAATTTCCGGATAAAGGCATCGGGGTTCCGGAGAAAATATTGATCCAGGGCGTCATCCCCCGCCACCAGCACCAGGGCCGCGGGTTGACCGGAACGCCCTACCCGGCCGCTTCGCTGCCAGGTGG
>JBJKPT010000215.1:0-4994 GCA_046706045.1 Desulfobacterales bacterium | reverse complement strand
ACAAAGCAGAAAGCCTTAAAACCGCAGAAAAATACCTTGAACTTGTTTCAAAAGAAAATGTGGACCTCGTGCTATTGCCTGAAATGTTTAACTGCCCTTATCAAACGATCAAGTTTCCGGCCTATGCGGAAAAAGAAGGCGATTCAAGCTGGCAGAAGTGCTCATCGCTGGCGAAGAAGCATAATATTTACCTTGCCGCCGGCTCAATGCCGGAGAAGGACGCTGAAGGGCGTGTGTATAACACCGCCTATGTTTTTGACCGGCAGGGAAATCAAATCGCCAAGCACCGAAAAGTCCATCTTTTCGACATCAACGTGGAGGGAGGACAAAAATTCAAGGAATCCGACACCTTGACGCCAGGCCGCCGGGTAACGGTATTTGAAACCGAGTTTGGCCCCATGGGGATCTGCATCTGCTACGATCTCCGGTTTCCGGAACTGTTTCGATTGATGGCCGATAGGGGCGCCCGGCTGATCCTCGTCCCCGGAGCCTTCAACATGACCACGGGGCCCGCCCACTGGGAGTTGTTGTTCCGTGCGCGGGCGCTGGACAATCAGGTCTTTGCCATGGGCACGGCGCCGGCAAGAAACGAAACCGCCGAATACGTCTCGTGGGGGCATTCCATCGTCACCGGGCCGTGGGGCGACGTCATCGATAAGATGGAAGAAAAGGAGGGCTGTATCGTCAACGCCTTGGATTTGAGCCAGGTGGATAAGATCCGCCGTCAATTGCCCTTGCTTGCCCACCGGCGAAAGGATGTGTACAAGCTCGAAGAAGTATAACCAATCCCCATCCAACGGTTTTGCTACCGTGCCTTTCCCTTCTGGCAAGGGGGTGCGGCGATGAACGAATCGGAAATCCGGGAACGGATTCAACATTACAGCAATTTCCCTGCCCAGGGGAGGATCCCCATCGTCACGGACACCACCGAGTTCATGAGCATCGGCGCCGGTGATGTTCTGGAGCTTGGGGGAGGCTACTACCTGGTGCGCGGCGATGAGGTCGAAGGCCGTTTCGGCCTGGACAAAGAACCCAAATTCTGGGTGAAGCGGGCGATCGATCTTTCGGACGGGAGCTTCAAAGTCATCAAGCTGGTCTTTCACGAAACCTTCATCATGCACCTGGGCGTCCAGCCGATTCAGTGTTTTCGCAGTCCTCGGAAGGAAGCCCGCATCCTGGACAAAACGAGAAACGACCCATTCTTCATGCAGGGCTTCAATGTCCATGACAGCGCCGGGAATATCGTCCGTATCATCGATAAAATCCAGGGAGGCCGGTATCTCGATTTCATCCGCAATATGCAGATCGACCACGAAACCTACTTTCACGAGCATTTTCCAAGCATTCTCGAAATGGTGGTTCAGTGCATCGAAGCCATCGGACGGCTTCATGCCATGGGAGAGCTGCACGGAGATGTGAGAAACGATCACATCCTCATCAATCGACAGACCGGAACCTATACCTGGATTGACTTCGACTACACCTACGATTGGGCTGAAAACCCTTTCGGCGTGGATCTGTTCGGCCTGGGCAATGTGCTTCTGCTCACGTGCGGCAAGGGGTTTCACATCCTTCGGGACTTGGACGGCTGCGGTCCCGAAGGCATGAAGCTGAAATCCTGCCTGACGCCTTCGGACCTCTCTTTGTTTTACCCCCACCGCATCATCAACCTGCAGAAGCTGTTTCCTTATATTCCGGATTCGTTTAGCCACGTTTTGCGTCGCTTCAGCCAAGGGGCGGATATTTTTTACGAGACGACCGAAGAACTCCTTCACGACTTGAAAGCCTGCAAGACGGACATTCCCCATTGAATGGCGAGCTCCGGGCGGTCCCAGGGCTCCAGAGGAGAGCCGGCCAACCATGGAAACGAAACTTCTTTTGGCCATCGACTTATCTGAAAATTCCCTTAAAGCGGTTGATTACGTGGCCGGCATCCTTTCCTGCCATCCCGCTGCGGACATCACGCTGTTGCATGTCATCAAAGAGCCTTCCCCGGATCTCGTGCCCGGTTCCGAAGAGCGGCGGCTTCACGTGGAAGATCTCCGCTCCCGAAGTCTCGCTCTCATGGAACAGGCAGCCCGGCGCCTCTCCTCCCACAACATTGACGAGAAGCGTATTCACTTGAAGATCCAGGTGTGCCAAAAACCCAAAAGTGTCGCGGAGCTCATCCTTCATGAGCAGCAGGCGGAAGGATACGCTACCGTTGCGGTCGGCAGGCGCGGCATCAGCAAGCGGGAAGAATTTCTCTTCGGCAGCACGTCGAGCCGGGTGATCCGGGAGGCCCGGAACTGCGCCGTTTGGGTCATCGAGTAAAAAATGGGCCGGCGGCGGCATCTCTTCTAAAAGGAGGGCGTTTTCTTATGCCAACACAACCGTTATCGGAAAAGGTCGCCATTGTTACGGGCGGGGGACGAGGGCTGGGGCGGGCCATGGTGTTGGGTCTGGCGCGAGCCGGCGCCAAGGTGATCGCCACGGCGGCCCGAACCGTTGGGGAAGTCGAGGCCGTTTCCCGCGAAGCCGGAGGGGGTTGCGTACTGCCCCTGGCAGCGGACGTTACCCGTCCGCAGGATTGCGAACGTGTGGTGGAAGCCGCGCGCCGTCGTTTCGGCGGGCTGCACCTCTTGATCAACAACGCCGGCCGCGGCATGAAATATGTGAGCGAACGCTTTCTCGAGGAGCCCTCCCGCTTCTGGGAGGCCGACCCCGAGACCTGGCGGATGATCATCGACACCAACGTCAACGGCCCGTTTTTCATGGCCCGCGCCGCCTTGCCGGTCCTTCTGGCCCAGCACTGGGGACGCATCGTCAACGTTTCCATGAACCATTCCACCATGCGCCGCCGGGGATTTTCGCCCTACGGCCCGTCCAAAGCCGCGCTGGAGTCCGAAACCATCATCTGGGCCCAGGACCTGAAGGAGAACGGTGTCACCGTCAACGCCCTGCTTCCCGGTGGCGCGACGGCCACCGGCATGATTCCGGCAAACGTTTCCCCCGCGGTGAAAAACAGCCTGCTCTCCCCGGAGATCGTCGTGCCGCCCCTTCTCTGGCTTTCCTCCGAAGCTTCCGACGGCGTCACGGGGCGGCGCGTCGATGCCTCGCGCTGGCAGCAGGGGCTCGTCATCAGCGCGAACGTCGCCAACGCGATCGATGTGGCGGGATGGGCGTGAGCGCTTGGACGCCTCTGGAGTTCAACTATCCGTGGGGAGTGAAGATTCGTTCAAAATTGTGGCGAATCGCATCAAACCATTTGAAATCCCCCGATTTCAGCATATGATCATTCGCCTGTCCGGGCCGTTGACATCACGATAGGCGTCCGATCGTTGAATTCATTCACGTTTTTGCTTTTTGTGCACTTTCGGTGAAATAAATGGGAGCGACGATACAATCCCTGCAAAGAGGGTTGATGATTTTGGATATTCTGGGAAAGGCGGAGAGCCCCTTATCCCTTAATGAGATCGCGAAGCACTTCAGTATCGACCGCTCCTCTGTCTTCAGGCTGGTCACCACCCTGCTGAAAAGCGGCTATGTCATTCAGCATTCGGAAACCAAGCGCTATTCCCTCGGGTACAAAGTATTGGAGCTGTCGCGGACATTTTCCAAGCAATCCTACCTGGAGGATGTGATCAAACCGATCATGCACCGTGTGCTGGAAGAGACCCATCAAAACACCCATCTGGCGGCTCTTGATGGAGACCAGGTCATTTTCTTGATGGTCGAGCAGCCCAAGGACCATTTATCTCTCAACATCACCGCCGGATCACGAGAACCCGCGGCGGTGACCGCCCTGGGAAGATCCCTGCTCGCCTTCCAGGACGATGCGAGTCTGAATCGCATGCTATCGACCATTTCGTTTACCAGGTACACCAAAAAATCGGTGACCTCGGCCGGCGCGCTAAAAAAATGCCTGCGACAAGTCAAAAAAGACCTGCTGGCAATCGACGATGAAGAATACCGGCCGGGCATCATGTGCATCGCCGCCCCGGTGTTGGATCATCGCCGGGAAGTCCACTACGCCATCGGCATCACCGGATTAAAAGACGTTATCAAGAAAAACCTCCCCGAATTCCAGGCATCGGTCAAGCAGGCCGGCCTGGACGCGTCCGCGTTGCTGAACGCCATGCCCTGATCCATCGGATCCCGCGCCGCAGGCGCGTTCCCATCGCCTGACTCCACCCGCCGAACCTCTGCTCGATTCGGGGGGCGGGACGGCCGATCGGCTCGAATCCCCGGAATGCTTCCCCATCGACGACGTTTGACAGGTCTGTTCGAATGTTGTAAATAATGCATTAATATTGTATATTATACAACAAATTCCACTCGAACCGCCCTCCCCCGCCCCTTTCATCAAGGCGGCGGCACCCCATCGGCAAGGAGCAACCCGATGCCCGAAAACCTCTCCGCACGACGTTTGGCGCGCGCCCGGGCCATCGCCCGCCGCGGAACCCTGGACAAGGCCGTCGCTGCGGGGGAAATCCCCTCCAGGGAAGATATCACGGTTTCGGAAGCGGTTGTGCTGGGCTTGTACAAACAGAATGTGCGCAACTATATCGGCATCTTCGGCCATGGCTCCACGGATGTGGCCGAGGTCTTGAGGGTGTACCAGGAAGCGGGGTTGGTCAAAACGTATCCGGTCCACCATGAAACCGAGGCGGTCCATGCAGCGACCGCTTTGCGCTGGGTGACCGGTGAAAAAAGCGCGGTGATCACCTCCATCGGCCCCGGGGCGCTGCACGCGCTGGCGGGTTCGCTGGCTCCGTTGAGCGACGGGCTGGGGGTGTGGTTTCTTCTCGGAGATGAAACCAGTCAGGACGAGGGCCCCAACATGCAACAGATTCCCGGGCACGAACAGAACCGGTTTCATCGTTTGTTTTCCGCCATGGGAAGAACCTATACGCTGCACACGCCGGAAGCGATCGGAACCGGACTGAGACGGGGCTTGGCCGCCACCGAGCACCCGTTTCGTCAGGAACCGTTTTTCCTCCTGCTGCCCATGA
>JBJKPT010000214.1:0-1877 GCA_046706045.1 Desulfobacterales bacterium | reverse complement strand
CGGCTACAAGGCCATTCTCATCACCGATACCCAGGAGGAGATGGCCCGGCAGATCGAGGAGTGCCGGGATTATCTGAAGGGGGTGGCGGGAAAGTTTCGGGAAAAGGGGGGCGAGACTGAGGTCCTGGTCGAGATCGGATCGGTGGTGAACATGATTTTAAGCATCGCGGCCTCCGAAGCGGTCGATCTCATTGCCATGACCAGCCATGGTCGCACGGGGCTTTCGCGGGTTTTTTACGGGAGCATCGCCTCCGGCGTCCTCAACATGGTGGACCGTCCCCTGCTGCTCATCCGTTCGCGAAGCGACTGATGCGGCCCATCTGCCTTTTGTGAAGCGGGCTTTTGAAGGAAGTCGCGGGATGAGACCGATCCAGGGGTTATTTATTTTCGATGGATCTCGGGATAGAGCGATTCGGAGCAATCCGGGCAGATGCCGTGGCTGAAAACGGCGTCGGAATGCTGCTCGATGTAGTTTTCGATCTGCTGCCAATACCCCTCGTCGTCACGGATCTTGTTGCAGTTGGCGCAGATCGGCAGGAACCCGCGCAACGTCTTGACCTCCGAAAGCGCCTGCTGCAGCTGCCGGATCAGTTCTTCCTTTTCGCGCTCCACCCGTTTGCGCCGTTCGATCTCCTGCTGGGCCAGTCCGAGCTCGAGCCTCACCTCGGCCACCTCCCGAAGAATGGCGAGGACCGGTCGGTTTTCGATGGCAAGTCCCTTTTTTTTGTTCTGCCAGTCCAGGTAGAGATAAAGAAACGGGCAGGCAAACAAGGAGATCACCAGCCGGCTCAAGAGGGTGCCCTTCATGATGTCGAGGTACTCGGGGTTGCCGAGAAAGGCCCCGGTCGCAAAGAGAAAGACATCCAGCCACATCACCCCGAGCAGGGTGAGAAAAGATCTCAGCCACAGTTGCATCCGCAGGTTCGGTTTTCCGAGATATTCCCATGCCATGGCCAGGAAGATGAGATCCGCCACGGTGGTGACGACCGAGGCCGCGTTTGTCCGCAGACTCGGTATGGGTACGTCCGTGAGGTGGGCAAAACCGGCGATGCGCATCTGCAGATGCAAAACAACCGCGATAAGCGGCACCATGATGGAGACCCCCGCGACGGTTGAGATGGCGATCCGGGTGGCCCGGGGGCCGTCGAAAACGTAGACCACGAAAACGCCCAGCAACAGCGACGTATAAAAAACGGTGGAACCCACCAGGAACGTAATGCCCGCGATCTCGACCCGAACGCCGGCGTCCGTTACCCAGGACATGATCGCCGTGATGCCGCCGATGAGGGCGTAGAAGTGGGCGAACCCGAAGCGGCTCCGCAGGGAATGCGCCCAAAGCACCAGGAAATAGACCGCCATGGCTTCGAGGATGAGGATCAGCAGGTCGCCGTTCATGGAAGCGCCTTCTTTTGGATTCGGGTGGTCCGGGAATCCGGAATCCGCGATCCGCCGGATTGGCAGTGGGTGTAGAACAATCCGCGAGGGACCGCAAGGGGTACGTGAAGCCATCTCATAAACGTCCTTTCACCCGAATACGGGCGTTTCCGCCCTCGTCTCACGTCCTCGACATCCGTGAGGTTGCCAGGGCTGCTTCTCGGCCTCGCCTGGATCTCGGCCGAACGTCCTAATTTTGAGATGGCTTCCCGTATCCGCTGGCCGGCCTTCCGGCGGCGGATCGGTGAAACGGGGGGTATGGTATGGGTCTCAGTAGTCCCGGGGCGAAGGAAACACGAGGTGGCGCAGCCAGTGGCGGAAGGTGTTGGGTCGGAGCATCAGGCGGTCGAGGGTGTCGAAATCCCTGGCAAGGGAGCCCTCGGATTGGGTGTACCAGTCCTCGCGGGTGGTGAACCGGCGCCCGGCCTCCAGGTGCTTCACCA
>JBJKPT010000213.1:0-5239 GCA_046706045.1 Desulfobacterales bacterium | reverse complement strand
GACCAGGGTGAAGAGCACATCGCCGAACTCGAGGGGCATCTCCCGGGTTCGTTCCGGACTTTGCCCCGATTTGAGGACCTTTTTGAATTCGGCCCATTCCTCGCCCACCTTGGCCATGACCCCTTCCATGTCATCCCAGTCAAAACCGGCATTGGCCGCGCGCTCGGATACCTGAAACGCCCGCATCAACGCCGGCAAGCCCCGGGGAATGCCGTCAAGCACCGATCGCCGAGGCCCGCCCTCGGACTCTTCCCGTTTGATTTCGTGCCACTGACGACGGACCGCTTCGGCATCGTCGGCCTTCCGGTCGCCGAAGACATGGGGGTGCCGGCGGATCATTTTTTCCAGGACATGGCTCACCACCGTGCCCAGATCGAGCCGTTGTTGCTCTTCATAGAGCGCGAGGACAAAAAGCAGCAAAAACAAAACGTCTCCCAGTTCCTCACCGATATCCGCCGTCCGGTCGGATTCCATCGCCTCGATCAGTTCGTGGGTTTCTTCGACCAGGTAGGCGGTCATGGATCGGGGCGTCTGCTTTCGATCCCAGGCACAACCATCTTCGCTTCGAAGGGTGCGAATCAAATCCAGAATCGGGCCAACGCCAGCAGTGGCGGTGCGGTGTGCTATCGGCGGGTGTGCCACGTTTTTCTCAAAGCCTCCAATTTGACGGAAAACCGGGTTCGTAGGTCTTTGGGCACGATTTTGGCCATGTTCTCGGAAATCACGGTCACGGGCGGCGCCAGGACCGACTTGCGCATGACCTCATCGTTTTTCGGCAAAAACGCGGTGAGGGCCACCACGATGACCGCCGAGATGAGAAGCCCCTTGACCAGCCCGAAAACGGTCCCGCACACGCGGTCGACCCATCCCAGGTAGGCAATGCTCAGGAGGTATTTCAGGATCACCCCGAGGATGCTGATGAAGAACAAAATGACCATGAACAGGACGAGAAAGCTGATAATATTCAAATACGCGGTGTCGGCGATCCACCGGTGAAACAGGGTCGCAAGACGCGGATAATACGAATACGCCCCGTAATAGCCGGCCAAGACCCCGATGATGGAAGACACTTCCTTGATGAGCCCCCGAAACACGCCGCGGATCAGGCTGTAGCCCAGGATGATGGCAATCACGATGTCCAAGAGGTTCATGGCCGATGTCGCAATCTGACCGTGTCGGGCAGGGCACGGCGCCCGTTTTCTCTGACGACGCTCCGGGCGCCTGCCGCTGCCCGGAGAAACAAAACCCAAAGCAAATTCGGATAATTACCAGGCCACTGGGGGGGAGTCAAGATCGATTTTGAAGCGCTCCGATGCGGTAGCCAATTCGGATTTGCAAAGGTTTGCGGGGTTGTGATAGGGATGACGCCGAACAATGGGCAACCGGACGGCAAACCGCCTTTTCCGGAAACCGACCCAACGGAATTCATGAACGACCGCGAATCGAAAAACGCTCAGCACCGGTTGACTTTTGGGGACATGGACCTGGCCCGCCAGCTGTTCGGCGAGCACAACCACCATCTCCAACGGATCGCCGATGCCCTTGGCATCGGCATCCATGCCCGGGGCAACGCGGTGACCATCGAGGGCGAACCCATCGCCGCCGGCCTCGCCGAAAACATTCTGAACCAACTCTACGGCTTGCTCGAACAAAGCTACCCGGTTTTTTCCAACGACATCGACCACGCAATCCGTGTCCTCAGCGCCAACGACCAGGTGCGACTGAAAGACATTTTTCTGGATTCGGTCTACATCACCGGGAAAAAGCGCACCATCACCCCCAAGAGCCTCAACCAGAAGGATTATATCGACGCCATCCGCGCCTACGACATGGTTTTCGGCATCGGGCCGGCCGGCACGGGCAAGACCTACCTGGCCATGGCCATGGCCGTCGCGGCCCTTTCCAAAAGCCAGGTCAGCCGCATCATCTTGACCCGGCCGGCCGTGGAGGCCGGTGAGGCATTGGGGTTCTTGCCCGGAGATCTGGCAGAGAAGGTGGACCCCTACCTGCGTCCCCTTTATGATGCGCTCCACGACATGATGCCGTTTGAAAAAGCCAACAGTCTGATGGGCCGAGGCGTGATCGAGGTGGCCCCCCTGGCCTTCATGCGCGGCCGTACGTTGAACGATGCGTTTATCATCCTCGACGAAGCCCAGAACACGACATCCGAACAGATGAAAATGTTCCTGACTCGGATCGGATTCAATTCCAAGGCGGTGATTACCGGCGACGTGACCCAAACCGATCTCCCGGGCCACAAGGTGAGCGGGCTGATCGAAGCCCGTGAAATTCTGAAATCGATCCCCAGGATTCGATTCGTCCATTTTACGAAAGTGGACGTGGTGCGCCACCGCCTGGTGCAGGATATCATCGACGCCTACGAAACCTACAACGCCGCTGCAGCAATGGACGCGCCGACACCTCCGCAGAGCATTCCCTGAGGGACCAACAGAGAAAAAAGCGCCGGTCACTGCCGATACTGCAACAGGAATCCGCCATGACGCCGAAGCGCAAAAAATTGCCGTTCGTGCCGTTTGCCGGTCTTCAGCACTTCTTCCCCTGGGCCCTGCTGATGTGTGTGGTCGTGCTGATCACCCTGATCCTCTACCCCAATCTCGTGATTCCTCCGAAGGTTTACCACGTGGGGGATGTGGCCGATAAGGACATCAAGGCCAACAGGGATTTTTTCATCGAAGACGCGGCCGCCACCGCGGAAAAGCGCCACGAGGCCGCGGATTCGGTGCTGACCGTCTATGATCTGGATACCGGCATGGCGGACCGGATCGTGCAGCGCATCCACGCGGCGTTTGCCATGATGCGCAACGTCTACGCCAGCTACCCCGAAAAGGCGGTCAAACCGCCGGCGCCCCAAGGACCTGCCGCTGCGGCCAAGCCGCCGGCATCCGCGCCCGCGGCAACGGGTGAGGCCCCCTCGGCAGCGCCCCCGGCCCCACCGGTTTCCCTGGAAACCCTGCTGTGGGAAAAAAAGCCGCTATTTGAGTCGACCCTGGGCATCGAGGTGTCCAAGGGGGGGTTCCGGATCCTGATGCACGAATCCTTTTCCTCGGTGATCGATGATTACATCATCCGAATCCTCACCGAAATCTACGACAACGGGGTGGTGTCCAACAAGGAACTGCTTCTGCGGGAAGACGATCGGGGCATCGTCTTGCGCGACATCTCCACCAAGGTCGAAACGATCACCCGCTCCTTGCGGCCGTTTTACGGACTGGACCAATCCCGGGTGATGGTGCGCATCCTCGGGCAACCCCTGCTCAAGGACGAAAGCTACACCCTTCGAAGCCTGATCGTCGATTTCTGTCAGCGGCTGATCACCCCCAACATCACCCTCAACCGCAACGAGACCGAAAACCGACGGCGCCGGGCCGCCGACGCCGTCAAGCCGATCCTCTACCAGATCAAGGCCGGGGAGATGATCCTCCGGGAAGGCGAACGGGTGACCGACAGCGACCTGGTCAAGCTGAGGAAGGCCTTCAGCATCGGCAGGCCGAACGCCCTTCCGGCTTCCGGCCTGGGCGCGGCGCTGCTTATCACCTGTTTGCTGCTGGCGGTCTATATCCCCCATTTTCAGCCCTCCAGCCGATTCGCCCGGCATCTGAACAGGAACCTCTTGTTCGTCTCGGTGGTGCTCGTCGGCTTTCTTTTCCTTGCCCGGGTGGCCGCCGCGGTCTCCAATACCCTGATTTTGAACCTGCCCATGAACGTGGCCAAAAACACCCTCTATTGGAGTCTTCCGGTGGGCTCCGGCGCCATGCTCGTCTGCCTCTTCCTTGGGCTCGAGGCCGCCATCCCGTTTGCCGTGGTCCAGGCCGTGGGGACCGCCGCAGTCTTCCAAAACAATTTCGGCATGTTCCTCTACGTTCTGATCAGCGGTATCCCTGCCGCTTACTGGATGCAGGACTGCCGCGAGCGCAAGGTTTTCATGAAGGCCGGGGTCAAGCTCGGCCTGGTCAACGCCGTGCTCGTGGTGGCCATCAACACCTACCTGGCCGACATCGGGGACCTCAAGCTCTTTTGGGATATCGGCTTTGCCGCGATGGGCGGTATCGCCGCGGGCATTCTCACCGCCGGCATCGCCCCGATCATCGAAAGTGCGTTCAACTACACCACCGACATCAAGCTCCTGGAGCTGGCCAACCTGGACCGGCCGATCCTGCACCAGCTGATGATCGAAGCACCCGGCACCTACCATCATTCGGTGGTGGTCGGCTCCATGGTGGAAGCCGCGGCCGCGGAAATCGGTGCCAATCCGCTGCTGGCCAAGGTTTGCGGCTATTATCACGACATCGGCAAGATCAAAAAACCCCTTTATTTTATTGAAAATCAGTCCAACGGGATCAACAAACACGACAAGCTCGCCCCAAGCATGAGCAAACGGATCCTTATCTCCCACGTCAAGGACGGGGTTGAAATGGCCCGCGAGAACAGACTCGGCCGGGAGATCGTGGATGTCATCGGCCAATCCCACGGCACCAGCCTGATTCAGTTTTTCTACAATAAGGCCGTCCGGTTGAGTGGCGGCGACGCGATCAACCAGGACGATTACCGGTACCCGGGTCCCAAGCCCCAGACCCGGGAGGCCGGGCTCGTGATGTTGGCCGATATTGCCGAAGCCGCCTCCCGGACCCTTGACAACCCCACCCCGTCGCGCATACAGGGGCTCGTTCAGGGTCTGATCAACAAGGTATTTTCCGACGGCCAACTGGACAATTGCGAGTTGACGCTGAAGGATTTGCACAGCATTGCCAAAAGCTTTATCAAGATCCTGAACGGCATTCACCATCACCGTATCGATTATCCGGACAAAACCGGGCGCACCGAGGGGAAACCGGCAAATGGGCGTTCTGATCGACAACCTCCAGGAAAACCATCCGATTCCCATCGAGACGATTCAGACCAAAGCGACGGTCATCTTAAACGCCTTGGGCTGTCCTGACGACGAACTGAGTCTGGTGATCGTCGACGATGCGCGAATGCGTGAGCTCAATCGGGGCTACCGGGGATTGGACCAGCCCACAAACGTGTTGGCCTTTGCCATGCGCGACGGTGAATTCGACGACATCGCGCCGGATCTGCTGGGCGATGTGATCATCTCCGCAGACACGGTACACCGGGAAGCCGAAGCCTGCGGCGCGGCCTTTGACGAACGGCTGGACCTGATGTTGGTCCATGGCATTCTCCATCTGCTCGGATACGATCACGAAACCGACGCCGATGC
>JBJKPT010000212.1:0-6261 GCA_046706045.1 Desulfobacterales bacterium | reverse complement strand
AGGCCCAGAAGGCCGTGTTTTGAGCTGGTGTACGCGCTGCCGGCGTATTCCGCCACCCGTCCGGCCGTCGAACTCGTGAACACAAGCCGTCCGTAGCCCTGTTCGATCATATCGTTGACCGCCATCCGCGACAAAAAAAAGGGGCCATCCAGGTTGATGCGCATCGTTTCGCGCCAGATCTCCGGATCCTGCTGCCAAATGACCCGTTCATGGGCCGACCCAACGCCGTGATTGCACACCAGGATCGCAAGCGGCCCCAGGCGATCCCGGGTTTCCTGCACCGCGCGTTTGCAGCCGTCAAGTGTACCCAGATCCGCCGCGACGTAGTCCAGGCCCAACGTCTGCAATTCACTCTCACTGCGCGAAACGGCCATCACCCGCGCACCGCGAGACGCCAGCAGATCCGCCGTCACCCGTCCGATCCCGCCCCCCGCACCCGTTACCAGCGCCACCCGCCCTTCCACACCCGGCATGATAGACCCCCATTTTGATGACCAAAAATCTCAAAGGTTTTATTCTATGGCCGCCGCTTCCACGTTCCGCATCCGCTCCAGGGCGTGCTGAATCTCCTTTTCAAACATCTCGGCCATGTCGATCCCCTCGCGTGCAAGCCTTTTGCGCTGATACAGGTAGATCAGCCCTCCGATGCAGATGCACCCGAAGAAGATGCCCACGGAGACCGGCGCTTCGACGAAACCGATCAGGACGTAGGCCACGGCGATCACCATGGCGCCGACCGGCCAGAAAAGGCGCCAAAACCCTTTCAGCTTATACGGCGACCGGCGATAATGCTCCGGCAGCTTGGTTCTCATTCGAATCACTCCCAACGCCACGAAAAAGTGGATGGTCATCACCCCCATGACGGTGACAAAGGCGTACTGCACCACCCCGGCACTGATGAGAACGCCGCCGATGCTGAGCAAGGTCACAAGGATCACCGCCATGTACGGCGACTTGGTCCTGTGGGCGGTGACGGCGAGCCAGCGTGGGAAAATGCGGTCCCTGGCCAAGGCGTATATCTCCCGCGGGCTTGTGGCGAGGATGGCATTGAGCGTGGTCAGGGCCGCGAAGATGGCGCCGAACTGGATGAACACGGTGCCCCAGCCCGGAAGAAATTTTTGCGAGGCCACGGCCACGGCGCCCCGGGTTGTCTTCAAACCCTGCCAGGGCAGCACGCCGGTCAGCACATAGCTGACAAGGACATAGGAGATCAGGATCATGACAAAGCTGATCAGAATCGATCGGGGTATATTTTTGGCCGGGTTTCGGATTTCTTCGCCCAGGTCCACGATCACCATGAAACCGACATAGGAGAAATAAGCCGGAATGGTGGAAAGCAGAACCGGATGAAAGCCGTTGGGGGCAAAAACCCGGAGATATTCGGGATGGATGTGGAACAGCCCCCCGATGCCGAAGAGCAACAGCGCACTCATGAAGATAAGGACCATCAGGTTCTGGACCCAGCCCATGATCCCGGTGCCGAGGATGTTGACCAGGCCGAAGACCACCGTCACGAGGATCGCCACGGCCATGGGATGGAGCCCCTTCACGAAAAGGGAGAGGTAGTCGGCAAAGCCGTAGGCCACCAGCGGAACGCCGATCACGGTGGTGATGATCACCGACCAGGCGGTCATGAACCCCCAGAAAGGCCCGAGG
Organism: Desulfobacterales bacterium; assembly: GCA_046706045.1. Classification (GTDB taxonomy): domain Bacteria; phylum Desulfobacterota; class Desulfobacteria; order Desulfobacterales; family JBDRRP01; genus JBJKPT01. The sequence continues at coordinate 4,605 of JBJKPT010000212.1, read as the reverse complement.
GTGCGGCTGGTGACGACGTAGTTGGCACCGGTGACCGGGAGGGCGCTCCCGAGCTGGGCCGAGGTAAAACACATGAACAGGGCGGGAATCGCGGCCAGGGCAAAGGTCAGGCTGATGGCCGGGCCGGTCTTGTACGCCAGGGGGCCGATGAGGACGAAAATGCCGATGCCGATGGTATAGCCGATGATGATCGACACGGTACTGCCCAGACCAAGGGTCCGCTTGAGATCGATATGCTCCATGGGACGAATTCACCTTTCGAAAAGGGTTGGGTGGCGGCCGGCCTTGTTCGTCCTCGGCGGACGCAAACGCCGCTCCTGGTGATTGGCCGGCGGGCGAGCGGCTTTAAAAGCCGAACAAGGTGAAAAAAGGTCGCATGTTCGACGCGTCCGGATGGCCCGAGGCGCAGTCTCGTCATAGATTCAGCTGCCGCTTCAGCGCGCCCATGACCTCTTCAAAGGGCGGCGCCCCGGTCCTGGCCCGGGCGGAAAGCACCTTTTCGGTGGTTTCGGCCACGGCCAGCGCCCGGGGGTTGATATCGCGGTCAAAAGCCCGGGTCAGCACGTCTCGGGTCAGCGGCGCCAGCAGATGGTCCAGGGTGCGGAACAGATCGTCGGCGCCGGCGCCGAGGATGTCGAGCACGCCCACCACCACGCCGCCGGCGTTGGAGATGAAGTCGGGGACGACGAGAACCTTTCGCCGGAACAGCGCCTCTTCGGCTTCGGCCGTGATGGGAATGTTGGCGATGCTGGAAATGACCTTGGCCTATACCCGGTCCACGTTGTCTCGGCGGATGACGTAGGTTCTTGCCCCCGGGACCAGGATGTCCACGGGAAGGGCATAGATGTCTTCCTTGGCAAGGGTTTTTCCGCTTCCATAGTGATGGACCAGATCGTCGCCGAAGGTCTTTCGAAGCTCGAGGAGACGGGCCGCATCGAGTCCGTCCGGATCGTAGAGGGTGCCGGCGATGGTGGAAACGGCGAGCACCGCGGCGCCGGCTTCCGAAATATACCGGGCCACTCCCCCGCCGACCTTGCCGAAACCTTCGATGGCCACCGTGGATTTCTGAATATCGATCCCCGCCACATCGCAGGCAGCCTTTGCAGAAACCACCACCCCGTAGCCGGTGGCATGGTTCTCCAGGGGTTCGCCATCGATCTCCACCGTGGCCAGGCCGGTGCTTCCCGACGGCAACCCCGCGCCTTCGTAGAAACGTGCCACGTCCTCGGCGTCGGTGCCGATATCGGCGGCCAGGGTCACCCCGCCGGCCAGAAGGGGCTGGACGGCCTTTCCAAAGGCCTTCATCAGGACCACGCGTTCTTCTCCCCCGATGGCCGGGTCGGCCCAGATGCCGGCCTTGGCCCCCCCGACGGGAAAATCGAGGATGGAGAACTTGTGGGTCATGGCCCGGGCCAGGCCGGAAATCTCCTCGGTGGTGATATCCGGCATCATGCGGGTGCCGCCGCCGGCCAGCCCCATGTTGACGCCATCCACCACCACCACGCCCTTCATGCCGGCGGCAGGATCGTGCACGTGAAGGATTTTCGCAGGTCCCAGCGCATCCGTCAGTCGAATCCACTCGTTCATGTTGCATGCTCCTTTTGGGTTGTATCGGCCTGTTTGTCGTCTTCGCGCCGCTTCAGTCAACCATTGCCCGGCCCATATCGTAGGCCAGCAGATTTACGGCCATCTTGTCGTCCGCCAGGGTCCGCGCCATGACGGTTTCAAAGGTCTTGCGATCCATGGGCAGATCGCCGATGCCTGCCAGTGCCCCGATCATCAAAATGTTTCCGAGGATCGGCTGGTCCAGAACCCGGACGGCCGCGTCGGTCGCGTCGATGAACCAGACCCGGGAGGCGAGCTGCCCGAGGAAGTTCCGGATCTCTTCCGAGGACGGATAGGCCGCATCCCCGGCGATCACCCCCACCGGATGGATGGGGCGGTTGTTGCAGATCACCCGTGTTTTCGGATTGCCGTAATCGGCAAGGACCCGAATCGCTTCGATGGGTTCCAAGGCCACCACCACATGGGCGCGCCCCTTGGGGATCTGGGGCGACCAGCCCGAGCGCCTGGAAATTCTCAAGTGGCTCATCACGGAGCCGCCGCGCTGGGAGGCGCCGAAGGTCTCGCCGATGGTGACGCTCAAGCCCTTTTCGACCATCATGTTCCCCAATACCCGGGAGGCCATGACGTTGCCTTGCCCGCCCACACCGGTGACGATCACGTTATAGGGATCGCTGATGCGTCCGATGGCGTCCATCTCAGGCCACCTCCTTTCGCGTGATGGCCCCCGAGGGGCAGATGGCGGCGCAGACCCCGCATCCGGCGCAAATCACCTCGTCGATTTGCGCCGTCTTTCCATCCTTGTCCCAGACAAGCCCCGGGCATTTGAAAACCCTCGTGCACAAACGGTTGCATCCGCAGCGTTCTCCCAGGCACACCGCCTCGTCCACCGCCATGCGAAACCTCTTCTTCGCCTTCTTCTCCGGGCTGAGGGCGCAGATCTGCCGGAGCACCAACACCTTGACCCCGGCTTCTTCTTCCAAAAGGCCGAAGAGGGCTTCCTGGGTCGAAACCAGGTCAAAGGGATCGCGCACTTCCACTTTGGCCCCCATGGCCCGGCAGATGCCGACGATGTCCATGGCCGGCAGCACGTTTCCGGCGGCATCCACGGGGAGGCCGGGATGGGGCTGGAATCCGGTCATGCCGGTACCGCCGTTGTCCAGAATCACCATGGTGAGATCGGACCGGTGGTGAACGGCGTTGACCAGGGCCGGCATGGCCGCATGGAAAAAGGTGGAATCGCCGCAGACCGCCAGAACCGGCTGCGCCATGCCGAAGGCGCCGAGCTTGCCGAAGCCGCTGGCCACGCCGATGCCACTGCCCATGGAATGGACCGTTTTGAGGGTGGAGAACCCGCTGGGCAGAACGGCCATGGTGTAGCAGCCGATGTCGCCGCAGACGAAGCCCCGGCGATTGTCCAGGGCCACCACGTTGTGGATGGACCAGAAGGAGGCCCGGTGGGGACAGCCCGGGCAGAAGGTCAGATCCCGGACGGGGGCGTAGAAAAAAGCCAGCTCCTTGGCGCGCTTGATGTAGTCTTCCGGGACCGGTTCACGGGCCATGCCCAGGATGCCGCCCAAGGCGCCGGCCACCAGATCCGGATTGAGCTCGCCCACGCTGGGAAGGGTCCCGTCGGTTTTGCCGAAAAAGGCCTTCACCCCGATGCCGGCGGCGGTTTCCGCGGCAAAGGCCTTGACCTGTTCTTCGAGAAAGGAGACGACCTCTTCCACGATCAGGACTTTCCCAGTTTTCTTCAGGTGCTCCGAAAGGAGCTTTTTCGGCAGAGGCCAGGTGGTTCCCAGCTTTAGCAAGCCGACCCGGCCGGCCACGCCAAGGAGATCGACGGCCTCCCGGCTGTAGAGATAACAGGCGGAGCTGGCGATGATCAGCAGCTCGGGCGCCTCCGGCCCCTCATAGGTGTTGAACCCAGAGGTTTCGAAGATCTCGGCCGCCTTTTTCACCTTTTCCTGCTGAAGACCGTGCTTGTAGCCGACCGGGGCGCTGACCATGGGACCCTCGTTCGCATCGAGGATGAACCCGTCATGCTTGAAAAAGGCGCTTTTCTCTCCTCGGGGCAGTTCCCCCAGGATCACGTTTCCGCTGGAATGGGAAAGCCGGGTAACGCTTCTCACCATCACGAGCGTCTGAAGCGTTTCGGAAAGGTCGAAGGCCCAGCGGATCATCTCCTTGGCCTCTTGGAAGGTTCCTGGCTCCAGAAGGGGGAGCTCCAGCATACGGGCAAAGTGGCGGGACTCGCCCTCATTGACGCTGGACAGCGCCCCGGGATCGTCGCAGTGAACCAGCACCATTCCCCCGCGGGTTCCCGAACCGGCAAGGTGAAGCAGGAAGTCCGAGGCCACGTTGACCCCGTTTTGCTTCATCACGCAAAGGCCCCTCAATCCGGCGAAGGAAGCCGCCGCCGCCACCTCCAGGGCCACCTTCTCGTTTACCGACCACTCCACGTAAATTTTCCGTTCATCGGCCGCCCGGGCCAGGTTTTCGATGATCTCGGAAGACGGGGTTCCGGGATAGCCGGCCGCCACCTTCACGCCGGCCTCCATGGCTCCCCGGGCAATGGCTTCGTTGCCCATGAGCAACCGGACGTCTCCTGGTCTGTCTTCGGCTAGGTGCGGCATGTTACCTCCCCATAATATCTTCGACCACGGCCCGTGGGATACGCAGAGCCGATCGTTTCCCTTCTCCGGTATTGAGCAAGCCGTCCTTTTGAGCCCGTTCCAGGGCCCGCTTCTTCTTGTTGCCGGCGGAGAGAACCAGGTTGTCAAGATTCTCCCTGGGCATGGGCTCGGTCACCAGGACACCGGTGCGCACCGCCTCCGCCGCGAGGCGTTCTCCCCGTTCGCTGCGGACAATGAGCGTGTTGGTATCCGGCCGTCCTTCCAGAACGCCTACGGAGAGGTCGGCAAACTCGGCGGTCATGTCCGGACAGATCCGGCACCCTGGCGGAATCAGGGGACGCACCCGCTCCAGGGGAATTTCCACCTTCTCCGAACCGGTATCGATGACCATGATTCGGGATGGCGG
>JBJKPT010000211.1:0-4541 GCA_046706045.1 Desulfobacterales bacterium | reverse complement strand
GTTTCGAATCGGCCGGCGCGATCGAAACGGGCGGGAAATCCGACCTCGCGTCAACGGGCCATCGAAGCGGTGAGACCGACCCCATGGTAGATCCTCTCGGCCTTGAATTGGACCCAAATCTGCACGTTTTGTGCAGGCCCTACCTAATTTTTTATTCCTGCTTTGTCAATTTGATAGGCGGTAAACCCAGAACCGTCGCCCAAATCCGCCGGGGAAGGACCTCCGCGGGTTGCCCCCGGTGTGCATGCCCCGGTGTTTCCGCCTTTCTCTAAACTTCTCCGGAGGGGGCGATAAGGAAACCAAGCGATTGGATGAAAGGCATCATGGGCAACCGCCGTTAGTGCCCTTTGGGGAAGGGATGGTGACCCGCCGGCCTTAAAGAGTTCAATCGGCGGCGAACGAAGCCGAAACCGTAACCAGGGCCTTCGGAATCACTTGGCGCTTCCCGTGGCGGAGGCGGCGGAAGACGAGGGGTTTGATGACTTTTGACCGGCTGTCCTTCGTCGGGGTGCGCCCCTTGGGTCGATTGCGGATGCGGGAGGCTTGTCAATTCGAATCCGATCTTGTTAAAATGACGTCATGAAGCGAACCCGTTGCACCATCCTGACCGTCATTGTCGCCGGCTTCGTCCTCGTGGCGACGAGCGGACGTCTTTGGGCCGCCGGCCCGGTGATCCGGCCGGGCCCGCCGGCGGTCGACTGGACCCGAATCATCGATCCGCCGCTGGCGGCCGGACAGATCCAGGACGATCTCGCCCGGCTGAAGCAACACCCCAACGATCCGGCCGTCTTGCTTCGGCTCGGCGCCGCCTACCGGGATCTTTCCCTTCTCGGCGACTTCAGCGCGGCCGAAAAAGCCGTCGGGTACCTGAAAAAGGCCAGGGCCAAGCGGCCGGGCGATCCGTTGATCCAGGCGCTTCTGGGCAGCGCCGAAAATCTCTATGCCCGTGATTCGGCGGATCTCAACAAAAAGATGGGGCTTTACCGGGAGGGGATCCAAAACCTGGATGCCGCCGTTGCGGCGGCGCCGGACAACGTTCGCATCCGGATTTTGCGGGCCGGGGACAGCGCCATCCTGCCCGCGCTCTTCAACCGCGGGGTCCTGGTGAAATCGGACCTCCATGCCGCCGAAGAAATGGTTCACGCCGCCGGGCTCAACCGGAAAGCGGCTTCTCCGGCCGATCGCGCCCTCGCCGCCCAGGTCTACTACAAGCTCGGACGCGTCCTTCTTTCCGAAAATAAACGGGAAGCCGCCGTCACCCGGTTCCACCGGGCCGCGGCCGTCGCTCCGGACTCCGTCTGGGCAGAGGCCGCAAACGGTGCGCTCCAGGCCATCGGGCAATGAGTGCCCCTCCAGGCACGTCATCTTTTGGCCCGGCCCCGCGTTTTCGTCTCTTTGAGATCCTCGACGGTGCGCCGCACCGCCTGCGGATTCAGAAGGGCTGCGGCCTTGACCTGAACCAAAATCCGCCATCCCAAAACGGGCACTGGCGGCGTGGCGTTTGTGCAGCTCAAATCGCCCGTTTGCCAAGAGCGAGCGCAACATCGCCTATCCTGGGACGGGCGCTGCCCGATCCGTGACGTTCGGATGAGCGCTATGGGTGAAGGCGGATCAAGCCCTCCTGCGTTACCGACGCGACGAGAATGCCCTGCCGGGTATAGACCCGGCCGACGGCCAATCCCCGGGCCCCGCAGGCATTGGGGCTTTGCATGGCGTAGAGCAGCCAGTCGTCCATGCGGAACTCCCGGTGAAACCAGATGGCGTGATCGAGGCTGGCGACCTGCATCGGCGGTTCCCAGTAGCTGTGGCCGTGGGGGTAGAGGGCCGTGCCCACCAGGCCGAAATCCGAGGCATAGGCCAGCAGGTACCGGTGCACCATGGGGTCATCGGGAAGGCTGTCGATGGCTTTGAACCAGACGTAGCGGATTGGCGGGCGCTTTTCCGGGGCAAAGGGATCGATGGGATCCACCGGCCGGATTTCGATGGGTTTCGGGCAGAGGATCTTCTCCCGGATGGTCCTGGGGATCCGCTCGGCGACCGCACGGGCCAGGACCATCTCCGGCACGAGTCCTTCCGGCCCGGGAACGGCCTCGGGTCCGGGCTCCTGGTGGTCGAAGCCCGGCTCGACCACCTGAAACGACGCGGCCATGGTCAGGATGGCCCGTCCGTTCTGGATGGCGACCACCCGGCGGGTGGAAAAGCTCTTGCCGTCGCGGACCGGGTCGACGCTGTAGACGATGGGCCGGGCGGCATCCCCACCGCGAAGAAAATAGGCGTGAAGGCTGTGCACGTGCCGGTCTGCCGGAACGGTCTGATGGGCCGCCGACAGGGCCTGCCCCACCACCTGCCCGCCGAACACGGCCCCGAAGCCCAGATCCTGGCTCTGGCCGCGGAAGATGTTTTCCTCGATTTTCTCCAGTTTCAACAGCTTCAACAGTTCGCCGAGAACGTTTTCCGTCAGGCAGACGCTCATGTGCAAGATCCTTTTCCCCTCCACGGATTCAACGGTTGGGCATCACGGCCCGGATGGACGGGGATCGATCGGTCCCCGGCCGGACCTGATGCTGGCGGCCGCCGATGCCCCCACCTTGCGTTCATCACCGGATTGTGGCAGGAATAACCACTTTCGCTCCGGATTTCAATGCCATGGACCCCGGCACGGCGCCAAGCGGTCCTGGGTACAACTGCGCTGAGACGCTACCGGGATGACCGGGGCGCCCGGGACGCAAGGGGCGAGAATCGATAATGCCCGGCGCATTGGATCGTCTCCCGGGCAGCGGCGGCGGTCCTTGAAGCAACAGCCATCGAATGCCGCGGTTTTTGCGGGCCGGGCCCGGAAGCCGGTTCGAGGCTCCGGGGCGGATGGCCTTTTTCGCACCGTGTCGAGGAGTTTTTCGGATGACCCATCCTGCCGACATCTTCTTGTGGTACCTGGTCTTTATCGGATCCACCGTCGTTCACGAGGCGGCCCACGCCTTTGCCGGTTACCGGCTCGGCGACCCCACGGCATACCGCGGCGGGCAGGTGAGCCTGAACCCCATTCCCCATATGAAGCGGGAAATCGTCGGGACGGTCATCGTGCCGATCTTATCGTTTCTCATGGGCGGCTGGATGATCGGCTGGGCCAGCACCCCCTACGACCCCCATTGGGCCCGCAGCCATCCCAAACGCTCCGCGGCAATGGCCCTGGCCGGGCCCGGGGCCAACCTGGCGCTGATTCTGGCCGCGGCCGTGCTGATCCATGCCGGGATCGCATTGGGCATGTTTCTTCCGCCGCAGCGCATCCAGTTTTCCCACGTGGTGGCATCGATTGGCCCCGGGGCCGGTGCGGCACTCGCCAAGCTCATCAGCATCCTGTTTTCCCTGAACCTGATTCTTCTCTTCTTTAACCTTCTGCCCTGCCCGCCCCTGGATGGAAGCGGCATCATCCCCCTGTTTCTCTCCAAGGAGACGGCCGTCCGGTACATGGATTTCATCGCCCGCACCCCGTTGGTCTACCTGGGGCTTTTCCTGGCCTGGGAACTGTTCGATAAAATCTTCGGCCCGATTCAGCTTTTTTCCATCCAACTTCTCTACCCGGGCCTCGGGTACCACTGAAGGCAAATGCAAGACGGGCGACCCGCCGGATCCCATCCCAATCGAAATCGGGATCGGTGTCGAAATCGAGACGAAAGGCGTGTCGGCGCCGGTCCCGATAACGACAAGGGGAATCACCGGATCATGCCGTAGACGTGGATCACGATCTGCCGGTAATCCGGGTTGTCGGTCACCAGATGAATGGAGCCGAAATACCGGCCCGGCGTGTCGGCGCGGTTCGCGACGGTCAACCGATAGCCGCCGGGCCGTTTTTCGAGGGTGAAGCGGATTTTGTCTTCGATGAGGCTCGCGTAGCTCTTTACGATGGAAAATGGGAATTTGGGAATCCGGCGGATGGAAACCACCGCGGAAATGGGGGTTCCGCATTTTCCCGCAAGCCGGACGAAAAAGGGCTGAACCAGAACGAACCGTTCCACCTTTCCATCAAGCACCAACTCCATCCGGGGCCGGGCCGGATCGTTGGTGACGACGACAACGGTCCGGCGAAGGAGCGACCCGCCTTCGTCCTGGGTGTCCAATCGGAGCACGATCCGGCCTTCGGCCCCCGGCGGGATCACGCGGGTGAATTCGGCCGTCGTGCAGCCGCAACCGGTCCGGACGTCTTCGATTCGCAAGATTTCGTTGCCCTGGTTTTGGACCGTGAAGGCATGGGTCACGACCTTTCCATCGACAACCGCCCCGAAGTCAAAGCGCGGGGCGGGGATCACCGCAACCGGTCCCTGGACGGAATCGGCGGCACCGCCCGCTGCCGATGCAGCAGGCAAAAAGGCCTGAGAGAGGGTGAAGGCAATGACGAAAATACCTGGGAAAAGGATGCGGGCGGTTTTCATCGTGGTGTTCTTTCGACAGGGTGTTCTTTCGATTCCGGGCACGTTTGGCATTCAAGATTCAACCGTCAGAACAAGCCAATAAACCGTGCTCACCGGCGGCGTCAAGCCCAATCC
>JBJKPT010000210.1:0-5034 GCA_046706045.1 Desulfobacterales bacterium | reverse complement strand
CGGTGGACCATCGACGAAACGGCGCTAACCGCGGCCATGACGAAAAGGACCCGTCTTTTTCTCTTCCGCCATCCGCACAACCCCGTGGGCCGTCTCTACGACCGCGAGGAACTATTCCGCTACCTCGCCTTTTGCCGGGACCACGACCTCGTGGTCTGCTCCGACGAGATTCACTGCGACCTGGTGCTCACCACGGATCGGCCCCACATTCCCTTCGCAAGCCTTTCTTCCGAGGCCGAAGCCCGCACCATCTCGCTTTTCGCCCCCAGCAAGACCTACAACATCCCGGGCCTCGGCTGCGCCTTTGCCGTGATCGCCGATGCAACCCTTCGGAAACGCTTCCGCCAATCCATGGCCGGCATCGTGCCGGAGGTAAACCTCCTGGGCTATGCCGCGGCCCTCGCCGCCTATCGCGAAGGCGACCTCTGGCTCGGCCAACTGCTCGATTACCTCCGGGAAAACCGCGACCGCGTCTATGCGGCGGTGGCCCGGATGCCCGGCGCGACCGTCGCCCCCGTGGAGGCCACATACCTGGCCTGGCTGGACATGCGCCGGACCGGGATTGCTTCCCCGGGGCCTTTTTTCGAGGACGCCGGCGTGGGCCTCTCCGACGGGGCGGACTACGGCGCCCACGGCTTTGTCCGGCTGAATTTCGGATGTCCGAAACAGACCCTGGACCGCGGCCTGGAACGCATGATCGCCGCCATGCCCCGGTAACCCGGCATTTCCAAACACCCTCGTCTCGATTCCGTTTTTCACGAAAAACCGTGGCGTTCCGGATCGTCGCCGGCCCTTTCGTCAACCGGCACGGCGGCACCCGAACGGCCCGCGGGGAAGCCGTCGATACCCCGGAGCGCGCCTCAATCGCCGCCGGCAAAAAATTTCCATTCAGCGGCCCTTGACACCGCCCCGGGTCACGTTATTTTTTCTGCGAAACCGCCGATCGGTGTCATTGGATCTCACATGAATTCGCCTTTTTTTAGACCTTGGTGCTCGCACGGACCGCGCGGGTTGGAGGTGGATGCATGCGGATACAGGCCGTGAAATCCCATCTGTTCCGACTCGCCATCCGGCAAACCACTCATTTTGTTTGAAGACAAATTTCCCGGGGGCCGAACGCCGTACGGTACCCGCCGTGCGCGTCCGAGGCGGAAGACGGGCGTCGTTACCCGGAGGCGCACGGCAAGGTTTCCGGTTCGGGTGCGAAGCAAAACGGCGCGGCAATCCATTGCAACCCAAACCCCTTGAAAGGAGGCAACGGTCATGGCGACACAATCGCTGTTCAACTTTCCCTGGAGCGGCAGCAGTTCTTTTGAAGATATCCATCGGATGCGACGTCAAATGGATCGGCTTTTCGACATGATGTATTTCAACCGCCCCACCCCGCGTCAGGTCGGCGCCGGCGTTTTCCCCCTGATCAACATCACGGAGGACGCAAACGGTTACCGTGTGCGCGCCGAGATGCCGGGGGTGAAAAACGAAGACCTGGAAGTTCAGGTGGTCGGAAGGAATCTGACGATTTCCGGTGAACGAAAAATCAAAATCGAAGCCGAGGGGGCGCGGTACCATCGCCGTGAGCGGGAGGCCGGAAAATTTTCCCGGGTCGTCTCGCTTCCCGGGGATTTTGACGGCCGCAAGGTCGAAGCCAAGGCCGTCAACGGTATCCTGACGGTCACACTTCCCAAGTCGGAAGCGGCGCGACCAAGACAAATCACCGTCAAGTAAGGGTTTCGAAAAGGAGGGATTTCAACATGGCCGAGACAAAAGAGCTGAAAGTCAGGAAAAAACAGGAAGTGTCCTCTCCCGCCGAGCAGACCCAGCCGGGTCTGATGTTCACGCCGGCGGTGGATATCTTTGAAACCGATCGCGATCTGACGGTGCTCGCCGACATGCCGGGCGTTGCCGCCGACGCCGTGGTGATCGACCTTCGGGACGGGGTGCTGACGGTGTCCGGGGACGTCAAGCCCTTCGAAGACGCGGATGAACAGGACGTGCTCATCGAATTTGAAACCGGTAAATACTATCGTCAGTTCACCCTCTCCGAAGTCATCGATCAGAACCGCATTGAAGCCGGCTTCGCCGACGGGGTGCTTCGGCTGGTGCTGCCCAAGGCCGAAAAAGCCATGCCCCGGAAGATCAAGGTGGCGGCCGCATGATCCCGACCCGGGGGGGAGGGGGGCGCCTGCCGTTTGGCTCCCCTTCCCCCCGGAGAACCGCCGGAAAACCACCGGGGCCACGGTCTTTTCACCAATCTTCGCGGTGGATCCGCTCGGGGTTGTAGCGCGTGCGGGCTTCCGGGCTTTCGGCCGGATACGCCAGGGCGATGCCGGCCACCGGGACGATGGAAGGCGGCAGCTGGAACATGCCACGGATCCCGTCCATCCGTGGTTTCCGGGGATGGACGCCGAGCCAGCAGGAGCCAAGGCCAAGGGCTGTTGCGGCGAGGAGAATGTTTTCCACCGCGGCGCTCACGTCCTGGAGAAGGTAGGATTCCTCCCGGTCATGGGCCAGGCGGATATCGCCCGCCGCCACGATCGCTGCCGGCGCGTGCCGCAGCATCGGGGCATTGGGCAGGACATCGGCGAGACGTTCCAGGCGTTTCCGGTCCCGGATCACGATAAAATGCCAGGGATCCTTGGCCACGGCCGACGGCGCCGCCATGGCCGCCCGCAAGAGGTCCTCGATCAAGGCCTCGGGAACGGCCTTGTCCTGAAAAACGCGAACACTTCTTCGGGAAAAAATGAAGCGAAGATCGGGGTTCATGGCAATCCTTTCCGGGCAGACACGAATATCGTTCCCCTTTGTGGTTCAAATCCATCCCTTCACAAGGGGGTCACCCACCGGGCGTGGCAATGCCGGACGCTCTCCTCCACCCGGTCCCGCGGCACCAGCATCGAAATCCGAAACGACGTGGTGGCGATCCCGGCGACGGCGATGCCGTGCCGGTCCAACAGATCGATGGCCTCGATCAGGATCCGGCTGTTGCGGTTGACGCCTTCGCCGATCAACGACACCGCGGCGAGATCCGTATCGAAGGCGAGCCCCGGTCCCACGGCCGCCGCCAGCCCGGCCTTGATGGGCTCCCAGGCGTAGACGGTGCCCACGGAGACCACCGCCGAGGCCCGGCCCTCATCGCCGTTGTCAAGGGCCCGGGCCACGTTGACTTCCTTGACCGGCACCTGTTCGTCCTCGAGATAGGCCACCATCTGCCGGAAGCGCGCCAGGCTCCCGGGGCCGAGGATCCGGATGCGCTCGATCCTTTCCTCCCGCACGACGGCCCGGACCCCGGTGAAAGCCTCCGGGGGGAGTTTCCGGATGATCGTTTCCCGGCCGGGCAGAAAAGTGCTGCGGGCATAGATGGCGATGTTCTTTTCCTTGGCGAACTGCACGGCCTGGGCGTTTAACACCTTGGCGCCGGCCGTTGCCATCTCCTGCATCACCGGGTAGGAGATTTCCGGCAGGTGCAGGGCATCGGCCACGACGGCCGGGTCCGCCGAATAGACCCCGTCCACATCCGCGTAGATTTCGCAGCGCTCGGCATCCAGGGCGGCCGCGAGCGCCACGGCCGAGGTGTCCGAGCCGCCTCGGCCCAGGGTGGTGATGTCCCGCGTGTAGCTCACCCCCTGGAACCCGCCGACGATGACCACCTTGCCCGCGGCCATCTCGTCCTGGACGCGGAAGGGGCGGACTTCGATCACCCGGGCGTCGTTGTGCCGGTCGTTGGTGATGATGCCGGCCTGGGAGCCGGTGAGCGATACGGCGTCGACCCCCAATTCGTGAAGGGCCATGCAGAGGAGCGCCATGGTGGTCCGCTCCCCGGTGGAAAGGAGCATGTCCATTTCCCGGCGGGGGGGCTTGGGACAGATCTCCCGCGCCATGGCGAGCAGCGCGTCCGTGGTTTTCCCCATGGCCGAGACCACCACGGCGACGTCCACCCCCCGGCGCTTCACCTCGGCGACCCGCAGGGCGATCCTTTTCAGCTTGTCCGTGTCGGCGACGCTGCTGCCGCCGTATTTCTGTACGATGCAGGGCATGGTTGCGCAATCATCCTCATCGATGAAAAGGGCTTGGGGGAACCGCCGTTCCTCCTGGGTCGCCAAAAGGACGCGCCTTTCCCCCTTCGATGCCAAGCGAACCGGGATCCGGTCCCCGCTCCGGCGCTCCTCTTATACCACCCCGAACGGGTTTCGGCCACCGCCTTGCCTTCCGGAAGAAAAAACTGGATTTTTCCAAGGGATGATGAATATGGATGGCGCTCCGAAGCGGATGCGGCATTCGCCCTGACGGTTGAGCATGGCACTTTTTCGGCGCAAACACCGGAAAGACACCCTTGCCCCCACGCCGCCCCGGGGTTCCCCTTCTTTTCCGACGAGAGGATGCGATGATCGCCCTCGGGATCTTTCTTCTGACGTATGTCGGCGTGGCCCTGGGCCGGGTGCCGGGCCTGGCCGTGGACCGGGTCGGCGTCTGCCTCCTGGGCGCCATCGCCATGGTGGTCTTCGGAATCCTTTCGCCGGAAACCGCGTTCGCGGCCATCGATATGCCGACCATCCTGCTGCTCTACGCGCTGATGATCGTCTCGGCCCAGTTGCGTCTCGGCGGGTTCTACACCTGGACCGCGGAAAAGATCGCATCCCTTCTCGATCGGCCGCGGTGGTTTCTCTTCGTCACCATGCTGATCAGCGCGGTCCTTTCGGCGCTTCTGGCAAACGACATCGTCTGCTTCGCCTTTGCCCCGGTGCTCGCCGTGGCCGCGGTCCGGGGCCGGCTGAACCCGCTTCCGTTTTTGCTGGGATTGGCCGTCGCCAGCAACATCGGCTCGGCCGCCACCCTCATCGGAAATCCCCAGAACATGCTCATCGGCCAGGTCGGCCGCCTCGATTTCGGTGAGTTCTGGCGTTGGTGCGCGCCGCCTTCCGCCGTCGCCCTGATCGGCGGCTACCTGATCATCGTCTTCTTCTTCCGCGGCAGGATGCGGGGGGTGGCCCCATCCCGGCGGTCCTTCGACGACCGGCCGTGGCCGGTATTCAATCC
>JBJKPT010000209.1:0-4059 GCA_046706045.1 Desulfobacterales bacterium | reverse complement strand
CACCAGGGCCGCCCCTTTTCCCCGGTTGCGGCGGTGACGAAGGCACCGGATTCCGGAAACGGTCCGAAGGGCCGCGGCGGTGTCATCCGTGGACCCGTCGTCAACCACGATCACGGGAAATCCGAGGGCCAGGGCATCTCGGGCCACGGCGGCCACCGCGGCGCCGTGATTGAACGCCGGGATGACCACGGCGAAATCCCGGGAATGAAAATTTGCACCGGTGTGAGCGCGGTTCGGATCCGTCATGGCGTCTCCGGAGAGGCCGGCATGGATTCCGGGAAAAAGGCCAGGCCCCAGGTGCCCGGCCCCATGTGGGCGCCGGAGGTGAGCGATAGCGGCGCGATGGAAATTTCCGCCTCTGGGTATCGGCGGGCGACGGCGTCCTTTACCGGTCCCTCGACCCAGTCCCGGTTGTCCGTGTATTCGAGCATGATCCAGGGGGTGCCGCCGGCGGGGATCCGCGATGCCAGGTAATCGAGGGCAAAGGGAATTTGCCGGTTCCGGCCGTTGAGCACCCCGGCGTTTTCGGCGCCGCCGGCCATGGGCCGGATGACCGGTTTCTTGTTTAAAAGATCGCCGAAAAACCCCCGGCTCCGGGAAATCCGCCCGCCCCGGGCCAGGTATTTGAGTTCGTCGAGAAAAACGAGCTCGTCGCACCGGTCGAGGGCTTCAACGGAAAACCGGACCACGGAGGACGCATCCGGGGCTTTTGCGAGGTAGCGCGCCGTGGCGAGAACGATGAGCCCGAGCCGGCCGGAGGCGGCGCCGGTGTCGACGATCGTGAACCGCCCCTCGGGATCGTTTTTTCCTTTCCAGGCCAGGGCGTCTCGAAAGTTGCCCGTGTACGCCGAGCCGACACAGAGGTAGAGGACCCGGCCGTGGCGGCTCAGCACGCTCTGGAAACTCTGGTGGCGGCCGAAAAGCGAGGCCTGGGCCGTGGAGACGCGCCGGCCCCCGCGCATGGCCCGGTAGAGATCCTCCGGTGCGAACAGGGTTTCGGGGACCGAGGCGTCGTCAACAACGAGGAAACTGTCGAGAAGGGTAATGCCGTGGCGCAGGGCATCGGCGCGGGTGAGGGAGCCGGCGGCATCGGTCATGAGGTGGATGGCGGCGGCCGCTGCGGGCGCGCTCACCGTTTCGGCCGGCCCGGCCATGGGGTTTTCCCGCCAGGAGAGCACCTCCCCGAAGCCGTCGAGACGGCGGCGGACCGATTCCCGATGGGCGGTGTGGAGATGGATTTTTACGCAATCGCCACCGGGAACGGCGACGATGCTGTCGCTTTCGGCCGACAGGGCATCGAGATTCGCCACGGCGCCTCGGCGGGGCCGCACCAGGGCGTCCACGCAAAAGGCATCGGTTGCGGCCGGGGCAAAGTCGGCGGAAACCCGTGTCCGGTTCCGGAAGAGGTCGGTCACCGGCCGAAAGCCGACCGCGGCCCCATTTAACGTTTCGAAAAATCCTTCGAGGTAGATGTAAAGGCCCAGTGCCCCGGCATCCACCACGCCGGCTTGCCGGAGCACGGGGAGCCGATCCGTGGTTTTGGTAACCGCGCTCACCAGGGTGTCGGTGATTCGCCGTGCGGCGGCGGGCAGTTTGGTGCGCTCCATTCCGTCCAGTTCGGCGACGAGGGCGTCCATCACGTCGAGCATGGTGCCCGGGGACGGGTCGGCAAGAACCGCCCACGCATTTTTTGTTCCGGTGGCAGCCGCTTCCGGAATTTCCTCCGGGGACCGGGCGTTGAGCAGCCCGAGCAGAAAGGAGACGGCGATGTTTCCGGAGTTTCCCGTGGCGGAGGCCAAAAGGCGGCGCCGAAGGGTCGCTTCCGGGACGTCTTTGGAAATCAGCGGCGCCAGGCTGATTTTGAGGTTTCTTCCCGTGTCCGCATCGGCAACGGGAAAGACGTTGATCTGGTCGAGAAGATCGGCCCAGGCAAGAATGCGTTCGTAGCCGGCGGCGTGGGCTGCTCGCATCCCCGCTGTCATCACGAAAACCCCAAGGCCGCGCGGATTCGGACCGGGATTTCAAACTGGAGCTCCATGTCGGGAAGCATCACGGCAACCTGTTCGCTGGTGCCCCGGGCGCACAACTGTCCGTCGGCGATTCGCCGGATCTCGAAGGACATGGCGATCTTGTAGTGGGCCTCGGTCACGGTGGCCCGGCACGAAATTTCGTCCTGGTGTCTGAGGGCGATGATGTGCTTCGCGCCGGAGCGGGTGATGGGAAAGATGATTTTTTCGGTGACGGAAAAGTCATAGAGATCGATATCGCATTCCCGGAACAGGGCGAAACGGGCCACATCGAAGTATTTGTAGTAATTGCCGTGCCAGACCACGTGCAGCGGGTCCAGGTCGTGGAACGGGACGGTGAGTCGGACTTCGCAGGTGGGGGCCATCGCCTTGGGCATCGTTTCCTGTGGGTATGGATCGGTCTTTGGGTTGCCGGTATTTTGCAGGCGGCCAATCGTGAGTTTCCGTCCGGGTCCCCCCGGAGGGTCGCCGGAACCTGCCGGATGTGGGTTCTGTAGCATAATCTGGCGAAATTGGAAATCCTGGTGCGGGCGGGCAATGGTGCGCAGCCGACGGAGGCGCGCCGGCACTCGGGGCCGGGCGGTCGTTGGCGTTGGGGCCGCTTTCCTTACGATTTCGCGGGATCACCGCGTCGAGGGTTTCACCGAGAATCTTTCCCGTGCCCATGGGAAGGGTGGCGTCGGTTCCAGCCCCCCATCCCGCGGCAAAGGCGTTGTCGTGCGTCTCGATGACCCGTTCCTGGAGAACGGCCTGGGATGCGGCATCGGGGAGTCGGATGCAAATCGGGTTTCTTGAACGGATACGCTTTTTTTTCTCTTCGCAGGGTGATGGGTGACGGGGAATCCTGTCGGCACGGATCCGTCGCGGGTGCCCTTGGTTTTGTGGTGGGTCTATTTTTTCGGCGCCTTCGGTCCGGGCGTTGGTGCTCCGGTCCTGCCGTACACGATGATGCTGCGGGTGGTCCAGATGCCGAGGATGCTGAATACCTCCTGGTCCGCGAAATCCACCTCGGTCATGCCGTATTTCCGGGCGATTTCACCGATGGCGTTCGAATTCAGCTGGGCGCTGATCCCGTAGCCGGTCATCGGTTCGCGGATTTCCGTGATCCCCTCCGATCCCTTGGCGGATGCGCTCCGGGGCGTCCGGTCGAGATCCCGGGAATAGGGATACGTCACGTTGGTGTAGACAAGCCCGGTGAGGGGACCCGGCCCGCATCCGCCAAAAAGCATCGCCACCGCCAGGAAAAGGGGCGGGAGCCGTTTATGAATCCGCAGGCCCATGCACGCATCCTTTCGGCTCAATTCCCGTAGACCACGATTCGCCATCGGGAATAAAGGCCGAAAAACTCATCAAAGATTTCCTGATCCGAGTGGGTCATGACGGTGATGTGGCCATTTTTTGCGGCCCGGGCATAGCTGGCGTCTCCCCAGGCGAAGAGCCACAACACGCTGTAGGCATCGGCCGTGCCGACCTTTGTCCCCAATCGGGTCCGGTTCAGGGTGCTGTCAAAGGGCGTTTTGACGTTCATGTAGGCACACCCGGAAAGGCTCAGCACCAGCATCAAGGCAAAGAGTGTCCGCATGGGGTTCCTTTCGTGCCACTGCCGATGCGCCGTCACGAACCGGTTGCGGCATCAAAAACCGGGTCGGCTCTGTTTTTCGTGAAAGTGGTTCGATGAGGATGTAGCGTAGGCCCCGGTGACGGATCGCTCGGGGCGCGACCGTTGCTATGGAAATGGAATCATAGCATCGGCACCCGAGCATCGGCAAGCCCCGGTTTCGAACCCGACCGCCGCGGAAACCATTGCCGCCGGTCCAAGAGGGTCGATCTGCGCAAAGGCGTCGAGCGTTTCGTTGACATCGGGAGGTGAATTCGGTATGGACCAAACAATTACACTCCATTACAGGCGAGGCCATCATGATAAACAAGGTCATTCTCGTGGGCAACCTGGGACGGGATCCGGAGATCCGGTATACGCCCAGCGGCACGGCGGTTGCCAATTTTTCCATCGCCACGACCGATCGGTGGAAGG
>JBJKPT010000208.1:0-1609 GCA_046706045.1 Desulfobacterales bacterium | reverse complement strand
GATCGGTCAGAACATCCGGGCGGTCGGGCTTCAGGGCGAGGGACGCCCGGTAGGCGGCGATGGCATCGTTGACCCGTCCCGCATCAAAGTAAAGGTCTCCCAAATCGGTCCAGGCCGTCACATCCTTCGGGTTTTCCTTGACCCTGCGTTCCAGGGCAACCATCTGGGAGGCCTGGGCGTCGTCCATCTGGGGGGCCGCCTGGGAGACGGCGGCCGCCGGGCCCATTCCCGTCGGCCCGCCGCTTTCGGTGGACCGGTAGGCGCTGAAGAAAACACCGCCGACAAATCCGATGACCACGGCGATCAAGGTAACCAGCCACAGGGTCTCTTTTTTCACGGTCCCGGTCCGGGGTTTGGAGGATTCGTTCATACGCCTTTCCTGTGAACCGCGGGATGCGGCGGTTCGGCCTTCCGATACACGGTACGCCCCGAGGTCGCGCGGGCGGTGAAAATACCGAATGCCTTTTGTGCATGGGGTGTTTGGGGATGTCAAGAGCTCAGGTGAATTCCCGGGCCCGAACGTCTTGGGCTCGAGGCCATCCGAGGCTTCGCGCTCCCGATCGGTCGGGTTGATAAATGCAGGCGAAGCGGTTATGGTTGAGCATTCCGGGCGATCCTTTCCGGAGGCCGCCCGACCCCTTCTGCCGGCCGTCGTGCGGGGGAAACCGCCGCGCCCCGGTTCGACCTGACGGCCCATCACGCATTGCATGAATCGGAATTCGCATGAAGACTTCTTTTTTCCGTTCGCCCTACGTGACCACCGCGCTCGTCTTTCTCGTCATCCTGTTCGCCGGCCGGTTGATCTGGGGCTGGGGAGGGCTGACGTTTGCCTATTTTCTATTGCTTTACTGCCTCATCGCCATCGGCATCCGGATCGATGAACTCATCGACCGGCTGGGCGACGTGCAGATCACGCTGGGTGAGATCCGGGACGCCCTCAAGCGCCCCCTCGACGAGAACCCGTCCTGACCGCGGAAAGCCCTTTCCCCTATGCCCAAGCCTCTCCCTCCGGTGCGGCGTGTCTCGGTCCACGGCGGTCACAGCGGCCAGTTTTGCATGCACGCCGAAGACCGGTTGGAAGATATCGTCACGGCCTACATCGGGCGCGGCTACGACTGGGTGGGGATCACGGAACACATGCCCCCCACCACGGCCGCCATGCGCCTGCCCGAAGAACGCGACGCCGGGCTCTCCCCGGAGGCGCTCTCCCAGCGATTTGACCTTTACATGACCACCTGCCGCGCGCTTCAACGCGCCTACCGTCATGCCGTCCGAATTTTCGTGGGGTTCGAGATCGAGACTTACACCGGTGCGGTGGACCGGGTTCGGGCCCTGGTGGCCCGGTACCGTCCCGATTTTTTCGTGGGCTCGATCCACCACGTGGACGATCGGGGCTTCGACACCTCACCCGAGGCGTACGCGGCCATCGCCCGCGATCTGGGAGGCGAGGACACCCTCTACTGCCGGTATTTCGACCAGCAGCTGGCCATGATCGACGCCCTTGTTCCGCCGGTGGTGGGTCATTTCGACCTGGTCCGCATTTTCGATCCGGATTACCATCAACGCCTGGCCCGGCCGGCCGTTGCCGAACGCATCCGGCGCAACCTCG
>JBJKPT010000207.1:0-5290 GCA_046706045.1 Desulfobacterales bacterium | reverse complement strand
GAAAAGGGCTTGCCGAGGCGATCAGCGCCCACGGCCACAAACGGGTGATCGCGCTGGAAAGCCTCGAGGAAGCGGTCGAGGAACTGATGGGGATCCTTGAACCCGGCGACCTGCTTCTCACCCTGGGGGCGGGAAACGTCCTCGGCGTCGGGGAGACGATCCTTGAACGCCTGCAAGCGGAGCGCTGATGGCCGAACGCAGACAACATATCCGGGGAAACCGCTCCAAGCGGGCCATTGCGGAACGACGGGACCGGATCCGCCGCGCCCTGGGGGCGGCCGCCGCGGTCATCGGCCTTCTCATCGCCGCGCCGGCCATGGCCGTGGTCTGCATCTTCGGCCACGACGTCTTGACCCAAGCGAGCTATTTCGACGCCCGTGCGATCGCAATCGTTGGAAACCACCGCCTCACCCGGGAACGGGTCCTGGCCAGGGCCGGGTTGAACGGCCACGACAATATCCTCGGGGTCAACCTGGACCTCGTGCGGCAGCGGCTTCTTGCCGACCCGTGGATCGCCGCCGCCGACGTGGACCGGCGCCTGCCGGACCGCATCGACATCCGGGTCCGCGAACAGGTCCCCATGGCCGTCTTGCGGATCGAAAATCGCCGGTTTCTGATCAACACGGACGGCCGGATCTTCATCGAGGTCGGCACCGGAGACGAACCCAACGGACTGCCCGAGGTGACGGGGCTCGGCTACGCGGATCTGGATTTTGATGCCGGTCCGTCAAACGACCCCTACGGGTCCATGGTGCAGGTGTTGAAATTGAACGCCGCGGGAAAACTCCTTCCCCCGGGACTGACGTTAAAAGGCCTTGCGGTCGACCGCGAGGCCGGAATCACCCTGATCCTCGACGGCACGGTGGCGCGCATCCGCCTCGGCTACGGTCAATGGGACCAAAAGATACGCAACCTGGACCGGGTCTGGCGTTATCTCCAGCGGCCGATGGCTTCCGGGCCCGTGCCGATGGTCGATCTGATCAATCTCAATCGGGTGGTGGTCACGCCGCCAAAACCCGAGGCTTCCCCGAATGGGAGCCAAAAGGAGGGCTGACATGCAAAACCGGGAAAACATTGTCGTCGGCCTCGACGTGGGCACCACGAAAATTTGTGCCGTCGTCGGCGAAGCCAGCGGCAGCGAGATCAACATCATCGGCATCGGCACCCATCCGTCCATCGGGCTGCGAAAAGGGGTCGTGGTCAACATCGAGAGCACGGTGGAGTCGATCAAAAAGGCCATCGAGGAGGCCGAGCTGATGGCGGGATGCGAAATCTCCTCGGTCTACGCGGGAATCGCCGGCGGCCACATCACCGGATTCAACAGCCGGGGCATCATCGCCATCAAAGGCCCGGAAATCACGGAAAACGACGTCGAACGGGTGATCGACGCGGCCCGGGCCGTGGCCATCCCCATGGATCGGGAAGTGATCCATGTGCTGCCCCAGGAATTCATCGTCGACGATCAGGCGGGCATCCAGAACCCGGTCGGCATGGCCGGGGTGCGCCTGGAAGCCAAGATCCACATCGTGACCGGCGCGGTGACATCGGCCCACAACATCGTCAAGTGCTGCAACCGTTCCGGGCTCGACGTCTGCGACATCGTGCTCGAATCCCTCGCATCGGGCGAGGCCGTGCTCACCGGGGAAGAACGCGAACTCGGCACGGCCCTGATCGATCTGGGCGGCGGGACCAGCGATCTGGCGATCTTTTCGGGAAACAACATCCGGCACACCTTCGTGCTGGCTCTCGGCGGCAACAACATCACCAACGACATCGCCGTGGGCCTGCGGGCCCCCATCGCCGATGCCGAAAAAATAAAGAAAAAATTCGGCAGCTGCCTCTCCAGCCGCATCAGCAGCGACGAGACCATCGAGGTCCCGGGCATGGGGGGCGGGCCGGCCCGGAAACTGCCCCGGCAAATCCTGGGCGAAATCCTGGAGCCGCGCATGGAGGAAATCTTTACCCTCATTCAGCGGGAAGTCTTTCGTGCCGGCATGGAACACCTCGTCTCCTCGGGGGTGGTGCTCACCGGCGGCTCCGCCCTCCTCGACGGGTGTACGGAGATCGCCGAATCGGTGTTCAACCTGCCCACACGCCTTGGAAAACCCCGGGGTATCGGCGGACTGGTCGATGTGGTCAACAATCCCATGTACGCCACCGGCGTGGGGCTGGTGCTCTATGGCGCACACAACCAATCGGAGAAAAAATTTCGCATCCGCGATGTCAACATTTTCAACCGGCTGGTGAATCAGATGAAACGGTGGTTCAAGGAAGTCATCTGAGGATGCCGCCTCGATGAAGGCGCCATCCTCTCCCGGCGATGATCTCGCTCCGGCGCGCGCCCCTGCCGGAGGGGCGGTTTCCCGGAGGCCGGTTCGACCGGGAGCGCATCCGCGGCGCCGATTTCCGGATCGGCCCGTACCAACCGCTGCAAAAAATCTTGCAGCTCTGACAGGAGGTGGGGAAACCATGGCATTTACGTATTTGGATATCGACAAGACGGCACAAATCAAGGTGATCGGCGTGGGCGGTGCCGGCGGCAACGCCATCAACAACATGATCGACTCAAAACTTCAGGGGGTGCGTTTCATCGTCGCCAACACGGATTCCCAGGCCCTGGAAATCTCCAAGGCCGAATCCAAGATCCAGATCGGCTCCCGCTTGACCGAAGGCCTCGGTGCCGGCGCCAACCCCTCGGTGGGCCGGGATGCGGCCGAGGAGTCCACCGAAGAACTCCGGGCGGTTCTGGAAAACAGCCACATGGTCTTCATCGCGGCCGGCTTCGGCGGGGGCACGGGCACGGGGGCGGCTCCGGTGGTCGCACGAATCTGCAAGGAACTTGGCATCTTGACCGTTGCGGTCGTGACCAAGCCTTTTTCGTTCGAGGGCCGCAAACGGATGAATCAGGCCGAGGAAGGCATCGACCTGCTCAAGGATTCCGCCGACACCGTGATCACCATCCCGAACGATCGCTTGCGGGGTCTGGCCTCCAAGAACGCCAAGATGCTCGACATGTTCCGCAAGGCCGACGAGATCCTGCTCCACTCGGTCAAGGGCATCACCGATCTCATCATGATCCCGGGCCTGGTCAACCTCGACTTTGCCGATGTCAAGACCACCATGAGCAAGGCCGGACTCGCGCTGATGGGCATCGGCATGGCCAGCGGCGAAAACCGGGCCGTGGAAGCCGCCGAACGGGCCATTTCCCATCCATTGCTCGAAGACATCTCCATCTCCGGCGCCAAGGGGGTGCTGATGAACATCACCTCGACGGCCGATCTGACCCTGGACGAGATGACCGAGGCCTCCGACCGCATCTTCAAAGAAGTCGGCGACGATGCGGAAATCATCTGGGGACAGGCCATCGACGACAGCCTCGGGGATGAGATGCGGGTCACCGTCATCGCCACGGGCATCGGTGAAGACACCCGGAAGAAATCCGAACCCCGGCGCGACCCGAAGGTCCGGGGCGTGCTGCGCGACCTCACCCCGGGCAACCGTCAACTGGCCGCGAATCTGGACGAGCCGACCTTCATCCGTGTCAAAGACGGCGCGGATTCGCCGGCGGCCGCCCATCCGGGCTACAAGGGACTGATCATCGACAACGAGGACCTGGATGTACCGACCTTTTTGCGGAAGAATCAGAGCTGAAGGTTAACGAACGCAACGGCCGTCGCTTCTGATGGCATCCGCCTTGACGGAGCGCCACCCGCACGGAGACGCATGGCCTCGAAAAACAAAAAACGGCAATCGCCAAATGACGAGATCGGCGTTGTCCGAAAACGCTGGCAGGGACGTCGGCACGTTGCCCTGGTCTACCCGAATGCCTATGCCGTGGGCATGGACAACCTGGGGTTCCAGACCGTCTACCGGCTGCTCAACGCCATGGACGACGTGGTCTGCGAGCGGGCCTTCTTGCCGGAGGCCGGGGCCGAGGCGGCCCCGCGCAGCGTGGAATCCGGCAGGACCCTTGGCGATTTCGACCTGATTGCGTTCAGCATCTCGTTTGAAAGCGATTTTCCCCACCTGTTGGCCATACTCGAACAGGCGCGGCTCCCCCTGCCATCCGGCGACCGAGGCAGTCCCCACCCCTTGGTGATGGCCGGGGGAGTCGCCTGTTCGTTGAACCCCGAGCCGATCGCGCCGTTTGTCGACTGCTTTCTGCTCGGCGAAGCCGAAGCAAACCTTACCGGGTTCATGGCGCGTTTCCACCCGTCAAAAGACCGCCGGCAGATGCTTCTCACGTTGGCCCGGGAGGTCACCGGCGCCTACGTTCCAGCCTTTTTTTCCTGCCGTTACGCCGAAGACGGCACCATCGCCGATTTTTCACCCGTTGCAGACGTTCCGGCCACGGTTTCCGCCCCCAAGGCCACGGATATCGATGCCGACGTCACCCGCAGCACGATCCTCGCGGAATCGGCCGCTTTTGGCGGAACCTACCTCGTGGAGGTCTCGCGGGGCTGCCCCCACGGCTGCCGGTTCTGCAGTGCCGGCTTTGTCTACCGGCCGCCCCGGTTCCGTTCGGCCGCCGCCCTGATCGAGGTGATCGGCCGGGGGGCGACGATGAGCCGCGACATCGGACTCGTGGGGGCCGCGGTATCGGACCTGCCCGAGCTTTCGGCCGTCTGCCGGGCCGCCTCCGAAAAAGGCCTGAGGCTTTCTTTTTCCTCGCTTCGGGCCGATGCCCTCACCCCGGAGCGGATCTCGGCCCTTGCGACCGGCCGGGTCAAGACCGCCACCATCGCCCCGGACGCCGGATCCGAGCGGATGCGCCGGGTGATCAACAAGGGGATGAGCGAAACCGAGATCCTTTCCGCCGCCGAGGCACTGGTGACCGGCGGCATCCCCAGCCTAAAGCTTTATTTCATGATCGGGCTTCCCACGGAGACCGACGCCGACATCGACGCCGTCCGGGATTTGTTAAGCCGGGTGAAGGAGCGCTTTCTTTCCGCAAGCCGCCCTCTGGGACGGATCGGAACCATCACCGTCAGCATCAACGCGTTCGTTCCCAAACCCTTCACACCCTTCCAATGGGCCGCCATGGCCCCCCTTCCCCGATTGAAAGCGATCCTCACCCGGCTTCACCGGGAGCTCGGGCCGGTAGCAAACCTTCGTCTCCAGGCGGAAAACCCCCGGCACGCGGTGGAACAGGCCCTTCTTACCCGCGGGGACCGCCGCACCGCCGCCGTATTGACCGGAATCCTCGAAAACGGCGGCATCTGGACCCGCGCCTTGAAGACCGCCTCGCCGCCCCCGGACTTTTTCACCAGCCGCGAACGCTTCCCCGGGG
>JBJKPT010000206.1:0-1990 GCA_046706045.1 Desulfobacterales bacterium | reverse complement strand
CCCCAACATGCCCAGGGGCGCACGCCGAAACAGGGCGACCAGGTCGAACCGGGCGGTCTCCGGCAACTCGGGGTGGATCGACTCGGTCACCGCGATCGGCACCACGGACAGGGCCAGAAGAATGCCGACCACGAAAAAAAGACTGGGCCCCTGCACATTGCCGCCGATCAGGAGCAACTGCCCGATCGCAAGCCCCAGGTAGGTGAGCACCATGTACACCGCGAATACCCGTCCTCGGGCATCGGGCACGGTGCACCCGGTCAGCCAACTCTCGATGACCATGTAAAGACCGATCTGGGAGACGCCCGTGATCAACCGCAATCCCCCCCAGATCAAGGCCGACAGATAAAGGCCGTGCAGCATGACCGCCATCATCGTGACCGCCGCAAATGCGGCGAACGCCCGGATGTGACCGACCCGCTGGATCAAGCGGTGGCAGAAAAAGGATCCCGACACGATTCCGGCATAGTAGGCGGCCATGATGAGACCGGTGATATGGGCCGAGTAGCCCGCAATGGTCAGTTGCAGACTCAGCAGGGTGCCGAGCAACCCGACCCCGGACAGCAGAAAGAACACCGATGCATAAAGCGCGAGAAACGATACCCAGGAGGAAGCCATTGCCGTTATCGATCTTTACGTGCCCGTCCGATGTATGGGCTCTGCTGAGTACCCATCCCGGAATGGCCCGTTTGCGCGATTCCTGCGTCGGGCGCTTCGATTTGAATCCTCGAAACAACCCAAGCCATTGCTCCGGCTCCAATCGTCCGCCCGCCTTGAACGCTCGAAGCATTGCGCATCCGTGGATGGACACTACCCATTGTAACCATTGATATTTTATTTCGTTCCCATCCCGTCGGCCGCCCAGGGACGGGCGCTTGCGCCGCGGAAAAAACGAATCCCCAAACAATTACCTCAACGCCTTGGCCTTTTCCGCCCACATTTCCTGGCAGCAGAAGCAGGTGATGCAAGTATCGGCGTCCACCGCGGGCAGACCGTCCGTCATGGTCAGGGCCGAGACCGGGCAATGCTCGATGCAAAGGCCGCAGGCCGTGCACAGGTCCGGGTCGGGCCTGGGCCGCACGCGGGAGCGGGTATCCATCAACTGTTGAACGGCCGGGTTGTTGTGAATGGCTTCCCCGCCCAGGGGCGGCAGCTTGAAGCCGGGCAGGGGGGCGAGGTTGCCGACGATTTCGATCGCGTCCCGGTCCGGGGTACCGAGACCGGCCGCCTTTGCCGTTTGCAGGAAACGCAGCCGCCCCGGGTCACAGCCCATCATCGTGGCCACGACCGTGTCCATGGCGACCGCATTGTCCGCGGCCAGAACCAGCCCGATCTCCCGCAGGTCCGGGGATGCCGGCCCGTTTCCTTCCATGCCGACCACGGCGTCCATGATGAAAAGATCCGGCACCCGCAAGGCAAAGACGTCCACGATCAGGTCGTTGAATCGCTCGGGATTGCCGGCAATCCGGTGCAGCACCGCTTTCTGGGCCCCGGGCAGGATGCCGTAACTGTTTTTGATCGCGCCGGTGACGACCGTCAACCCATGGGTTTTGAATTTGGGCAGACTGATCACGACATCGGCCTCGGCAACGGCCCGGGAAATGCTCACCGTGGGCATGAAGGCGGGGTTGAAGCCGACCGTGACGGCCTCGGCGCCGATGTTGCGGTAATATCCCTTGGCCGCTTCCATGAGCCCCGTGACGCGGAAGCTTTCTTCGTTTGCCCCGTAACCGAACAGGCCCGGGTTGTCACCCACCACCAGGGATGCCGGTCCCATGGATTCAACCTTTTCGACCACGGCCCGAAGCAGGGCCGGATGGGTGACGATTCCTTCGGCGGCCTTCGATGCCCGCAGGACGTTCGGTTTGATCAAAACCCGTTTGCCTTTGATCGCCACGGGAAACATTGAAAAAACGCGGTCAACCGCCCCGCGGACGGTATCGTAGGTTGCCGGATGGATCAAAACGCGTGTCATGGTGCAGACCTCACG
>JBJKPT010000205.1:0-6096 GCA_046706045.1 Desulfobacterales bacterium | reverse complement strand
GCCCAGGAAGGAAAGACTTGAAATCACCGACTGGACTGTGGGTTGAGCAATTCCTATGCCACGGATTCCAGCAGCTGAGTCGCGGAATGGGCTCTCAAAGAGGGACAAAGGAATTGTCCTTTTAACTATTTATTTAAAACCGATAAGTTAAAAACTGAATGGCTCTCGGAAAGCAGGGGGCTGCCCCGGCGGAAAAGGTCGAAAAAAAACGGGAGGTGGTACCGATTGGAGGATTGAATTTATCGGCCCGACGCCGGAACGGATGCATTTGTGCATTTTTTTAACAGACACCGACGCCCACCGGTTCCCGGCTCAGCCGATGCCGTGCTTTTTTAGCTTTCGCGCGATGGTCGACTGGTTGACCCCGAGGGCTTCGGCCATGCGGTATTGGTTGCCGAACTTTTTCCCGGCCTCGAGCAGCACCGATTTTTCAACTCTTTCGAGAATCTGGGAAAGGGACATTTTTTTCGGCCAGCACTTGACCTGCAGTTCCCCGGCTCCGCTGCAGGCATTGATGTCATTGGGTAAGTCCTGCACATCGATGGTCGGGGCATCGGTCATCACCACCAGCCGCTCGCAGATGTTCATCAGCTCCCTTACGTTGCCCGGGTAGGGATAGGCCACCAGAGCGTCGAGGGCGGCCCGACTCACGCGTTTGCGCAGATTGTTCTTGGCCGCGAAACGGTCGATGTAGTGGCGAATAAGGGCAACGATGCAGTCACGGCGTTCGCGCAAGGGGGGGATGGTAAGGGGGATGACGTTGAGCCGGTAATAGAGATCGAGCCGGAAGGTCTTTGCCTTTACCATCTGTTCCAGGTCCCGGTGCGTGGCGGCCAGGATGCGGACGTCGATGGTGCGGCCGAGGGTGCCGCCCAGCCGGGTGACACGCCCGTCTTCCAGAAATCGCAGCAGTTTGACCTGGGAGGCAATGGGAAGCTCAGCGATCTCATCGAGGAACAAAATTCCCCTGTCGGCCATCTCCAGGTATCCTGGCTTGGGGGACTGGGCGCCCGTGAAGGCCCCTTTTTCATGGCCGAACAGCTCCGATTCGATCAGGGATTCGGGGATGGAGCCGCAATTGATCCGGATCATGGGTCCTTGCGCCCGGTTGGATTGCTTGTGAATCAGGTCGGCGAACAGGCCTTTGCCCACCCCGGATTCTCCCAGAATCAGCGTGGCCGAATCGGCGGCGGCCACTTTGATCGCCTGGCCCAGGGTCTTGAGCATGTTGGGGCTCTTGGCGATGATCTGACTGGATGCCAGCTCGATTTGCTGCAGTTCGTGCATGTGGGTTTGAAATTGCCCCCGGAGCGCCTCCTGATCTTCGATTTCCCGGTGGAGTTTGTCGATTTCCGTAATGTCGCGCTCCGTGACGACCACGCGAATGAGGGTTTCCGCATCGTCAAAAACCGGTGCTCCCGTGATGATCTGCTTTCGCCCCCTGTGGGTATGCAGGAGGTTTACCAGGGAACGGCGTTCGAGCACCTCCAGCACCGCCGAGTGGTCCATAATGCCTTGAGCCACCAGCGTGCGGGCATCGCGGCCCACAACATCTTCCTTCTTTATCCGGTTGATCCGTTCCGAGGCAGGATTGATCCGCAGCAGCGTTCCGTCGCCGTCATAGACACAGAGACCCTCGGAAGCGGAATTGATGATGGTCGCCAGTTCCCGGGTCAACTCCTGAAAATAGCGCAGCTGCCGGGCCGTCGCCTCGATTTCCGTTTTTTCCGCAAAGACGCAGACCGCCCCCATGGTTCCGTCCGCGTTGGCGATCGGGGATACCGTGACGCCAAAGTGGGCTCCCATTTTGGCGATCGAGATTTCAGGGAGGGAGACGTTTTTTCGTATGGCTTCTTCGATGCGGGGCCACAGCAGCGGGATATGTTCTCCGATAAAGCTCCTCGGGTGGATTTCGAGCCGTTGACGGATCACCCGGTCGGAAAGCACCACCTTTCCCTGATTGTCGACGGTGAGCACGCCGTCTCCCATGGCATTGTACTGGGCATGGTTGAACGCCTCGAGGTGATGTCGGTCTTTCGGCTGGATGCCTTCCGGGCGCATCGTGAGCAACATGGCTTGTTTCCCCTTCTTTGGCGTGCCGGCCCGTTTGGGGGGTTTGTTCCCCTGGCGGCATTCTTTGAAAAGTCGGCATGAAGAAGACAGCGACGGCTTCGGGTAACGCGCGGTTTCTACTATTATGCATGGTTGCATCCATAATGCAAATCGGAATCATCATCCCTGAGGCGGATTCATTCGTACCGGTCTTAAGGGGCAGTCCCTTCGCTGACCAATGATCCATGGATACAATTGACCAGGGTCACCGCATCGAAAATGGGCAGGCCGGTCACCTGCCGAACCGTATCGGCATAGGGAGGCATGTTGGTGCACTCCAGAACGATGGCGCCGACATCCGGGTGTCGGCGAATCAATTGGTTGGCCGCCGATTGCATTTCGCGCCGGCATGCGGACTCATCCAGGGTCGATTTGCCGTCAATAAATACGGCAGTGAATTCCTGCGCATCGTCCATGCCGATGATGGCCAGCGGGTAGCCCTGAATGCCCACCCCGGTCAAGTGGGCGGCTGTGAGCGATTGCCGGCGCGCGGTGATAATGCCGACTTTCTGATTCCAGCGGATGATCGAATGCGCCAGATGCACTTGCAGCAGGCTGGAGGTGAACACCGGAACGGGCAACGCATCGGCCAACTGCCGTTGAAACAGCGCCAGGAACCCGCAACTGGTGGTGATCGCTTTCACTCCCCGGGCGGCCAATGCACGTCCTTCACCGATGAATCGGTCGATCAACCAGGGATCGGCGTCGATGACAACCTTTGGGGGCGATGCCCCGCCGACGGTCTGGTAGAGGACAGGGAAAGGAAAGGTTCCCGGATTGCCGATATCGCCGATGATTCGAGGAAACGTGGTTTCCAGCATGAGAATACCGATAAGCGGGTTTTGGGCGTTGCAACGGGATCGCTCACCCATAGGGTCAAAACCCCTTGCCGGTAAAATCTCGGCGTGGCTCGTCATGGCCGCCGCCAATGGTGTTTGCCATTTGCGCCAAGGCGCCCAAAGCAACCATTTTAATCGGTGCGCGGGCCGAGGTGCAACCGATGGCCGTGGGGGGCGGTTCACCCAAGGCGCTGAGAATATCGAACAGGATCGGTCCGCAGGTCCGTCCCTGGCAATTTCCCATTCCGCACCGCGTGGCTTTCTTCAGTGCGGGGGTCGTTGCAAACCCATCGATCAGCCGTCGGCGCAAATCCCCCATGCGAACGTCCTCGCAACGGCAAATGATGGTATCGTCCGGGATGGCGGTCACCCAGTGGTTGGGGATTCGGCACATGCGGTTTAACAGGGCGCCGAACGCGAGCTCCCGACCGCGTCGGCGAAGAAGACCCCTTCGCAGTGCCGCGGCGGATGTTACTTTCTTTCCGAGTGAATCGAGAACCGACAGGCCGCAGATCCGGCCCTCGATGATCGACTTGGCTCCTCCGGCGATCCCGGTCACCTCCCCCGCGGCAAAAATACCGGAGAGCGATGTTTCGAGACGGTTATCGGTGCGGACAACCCATCCGCCCCGATCGATCCGATGCAGCGCCTCACAGCCGGCCTGCAGCAGCAATTCGATGTTGGGTACAAATCCGAACCCCACCGCGAGGCAGCCGGTCCGATACGTGTGCTCCGAACCCGCGACGGTCAATCCTCGGCGATCCAGGCGGGCGACGATGACCGCTTTCAGACGATCGCTTCCGACAGCACCGACGATCCGGCGGTTCGAACGAACGGGAACGCGGGCCGCCGCCAGTGACGCCTTCAGCCAGGCGCCATCGGCCAGTTTTCCGGCCATCCGGGGCAGCAAGCGCAACATCCGGTATGTTTCTTTCGGTGAGGACCCATCCATCACCGCCGGCACCCGGCCGCCATGGGCCACGAGCTGACGGGCAAGAAGAAGGGGCAGCGGGCCGGTCCCGCCCACCAGGGTGGTAGCGGCCGGCAATATCCCCGAGCTTTTCAGCAGGATTTGGGCGGCCCCGGTGGAAATGACGCCGGGCAAGGTCCATCCGGGAAAGGGAATGAAACGCTCCCGGGCGCCGGTGGCGCAGACGATGCACCGGGCGGACATTTCGTCGATCCGGCCGTCCGCGGCCTGAACGAGAATTCGGTTTTGCGGGAATATGCCCAACACCTGGGCCCCCGAGGAAACGGTGACACCGCTGCGCGCCAGGCGGTTCATCAGACGCAGTCCGTTGCGCCGGGTGCCGTCGATCTCGATGGGCGCTTTTGCGGGCGAGGCCTTGGCGAACCCTCTGAGCAATTGCCCTCCCAATTGGGGATTTTCATCCAGCAGGCGCAGATCCAGCCCGTGTCCGGCCAGCGTGTCGGCCGCGGCCAGGCCGGCCGGACCGGCCCCGAGGATGGCCACGTCACAGGTTATCGGCATCGATTCGAATCTCCATGCCCGGCGACACCAGGCGCATGCAGGCCCGCTGGTTGGGTTCCCCGTTGATGGTCACCAGGCATTCATAGCAAACGCCCATGCCGCAAAACGGACCCCGGGGCGTGTGGAGCAATTTGCTTTTCCGCACGGCAAGGAATCCGGCCGCCACCAGGGCGGCGTGAACGGTCTGTCCCCAATGGGCTCGGACGGGCCGGCCGTTGACGGTTACCGTGACGGCGGGCTCCCGGGGCATGCGGTCAGTGCGAAGGGGCGTCATGGGCTTGTCTTTCTGTTGGCGCCGGACCGAAGCGCTCCAGACGGAAGGGGTCCAGGGAGATGTCGCTCCGGCCCTCGACGATCCGCTGGGCGATCAAATGCCCGGTGATGGGGGACAGGGCGATGCCGTCGCCCTCGTGACCGGCGGCCATGAAAAATCCGCAGAGGCCGGCCACCGGTCCCAGGATGGGCATCCCGTCGGGGGTATAGGGCCGCAGTCCGGCAAAGCTCCGGATCACGTGGATCCGTTCCAGGGCCGGTATCAGCGCACAGCTGCCGCGCGCGATGCGCCGCATGCCCTCGATGGTGGTCTGCCGGTTTTCCCCCACGAACTCGCGGGTCGAGCCCAGCAACAGGTTTCCGCTGTCGGTCTGTTCCATGGAGACGCCTTCGCCGCCCTGGCCGGCCAATTGCGGGTCGTACTTGGCGGCGATGTATCGGGCGGAAATCAGGCAACGCGAAATCAGCCGCGGCACCGCCTGGGTGACCAGAATCTGACCACGGCGGGGCCGGATGGGAATGGTGAGCCCGGCCATGGCGCCGATCCCGGCGGCCCAGACGCCGGCGGCGTTGACCACGGCATCGCCTGAAACTGGACCCCGGTCCGTTTCGACCCCGGCGACCCGTCCGCCACGGCGGCAGATACCGGTCACCGTGGTGCGGGTCATCAGCCTTGCCCCCAGGCGCCGCGCACCGATGCCCAGCGCCTGGGTCAAGGCAATGGGGTTGACCTGGCCATCCATGGACGAACAGGTGGCGCCGGCAATGGCCGGGGACAGTTCGGGCTCCAGTTCAAGGGCCTGGCGGGCGTCCAGGAGGTTCACGTCCAGACCGATGCGGCGTTGGTCCCGCGTGTATTTGGCCATCACCCGGGCTTCGGCCTCGTTTTGGATGACGACCATGCCGCCGCATTCCCGGTACTCGACCGGCAGGGGCAGCGCGTCACGCAGCCACGCGAACCGCTTGCGGCTTTCCATGGCAAGCTCAAGGTGAATGCCGGGTTTTTTGGACTGCAAAAATACCACGCCGTCGCAGGCGCCGGAGGTCCCGGCGCTCAGATCGCCCCGTTCCACGAGGACGACCGCCGCCTTGCGCCGGGCCAGGTGGTAGGCAACGGAGGTCCCGATCACTCCGCCGCCGATCACCACCACGTCGGCCCCCCGTGTTTTTGTCCCGTTTCTTGCGTTCATCCCGGGCTCCTAGGCGGCGGTGTCCGTCGAGGTTCGCAAGCGCATTCGGCGCCACAGGGGCCGGGAGAACAGGAAAAGGACAACGAGAGTCAGGACGATCCGGGTCTCCGGCAGATTTACGATCTGCCGGTAGGCGGCCACGGCCGTGAGCCCAACGGCCACAACGAAGAGACCGCCGCGGGCGGCCCAG
>JBJKPT010000204.1:0-5544 GCA_046706045.1 Desulfobacterales bacterium | reverse complement strand
TCTTCATGCCTATCTTGGCGGAACCGGCCTGGAACTGATGGCCCATTCCGACAACGTGATCCGCGCAGGTCTGCCCGAAACGCACGTGGCGGTCGCTGAGCTTCTCCGCGTGGCCTGCTTTCCGGCTTACGCGGCCGTGCCCATATCGCCGGTCGCAAACGATGCCGGCGAAGCGGTTTTTCCAACACCCGCCGACGAGTTCCGGCTTTCGAAAATCGTCCTTGACGGTGAGAGCGCCTTTGGCCGAAAAAGTCCCGGGAGCGCCGAAATTTTCTTATGCACGTCGGGAAAGGCCGTCTTGACGGCCGAGCTGGGCGCGCGGGCTACTGCGGTGCCCCTGAAAAAGGGCATGTCCATTTTCGTTGCCGGCGCGGCCGAGCGATACGAAATTTCCGGGACGGCGACCCTGTTCCGGGCCGTGGTCCCCTGAGGGTTGGCAGGGGGGATGAAGGCGCCGAGCGGGCGGGTCAAACTTGACGGTTTCGTAAAAAGTGCTCGAACCGTCATGCCGGACCCGATCCGGCAGCCAGAAGGTATTGAATTTACTGGATCCCGGCTTTCGCCGGGATGACAAGAAAGTGGAAAAAACGACTTTTTGCGGGTTCATCAAACGTTGACTCCAATGTCGTTGGCTTCAGGAGATGGATTCTTCAGAAATTTCATCGAAATCGGGATCGCTATCGAAATCGAAAACAAGTGCCACACCACCGGGTTCGATCGCGATATCGATAGCGATTTCGATTCCGGAAGAGACATTTCAGAAACCATGAAGGCTTACGTGAACGACATTGAAGTGAAACGTTGAATCTGGAATTTGCAGTCAAAGGATGGACGATGACCACAACCCATGAAATGGAAAAGGGCGTTTGCGTGGACCTGAAGGCGGACATCGCCTACGCCATCGGTTCGGTGATCAGCAAGACCCTGCTGAACAAGACAACGGGCAGCCTGACCCTGTTTTCCTTTGACGCCGGCCAGGGGCTGAGCGAACATACGGCGCCCTTCGATGCCGCCGTCTACCTTCTTGACGGCGAGGCCCGGATCACGATCGGCGGCACACCCCGGACGGTCCGCGCGGGGGAGCTCATCATCATGCCGGCGAACGTCCCGCATGCCCTTCATGCGGAGACGCGTTTTAAAATGCTTCTGATCATGATCCGTGGAGAGTGACCCATGACGAAATACACGGGAATCAACCACCTGGCCATGGCCACCGGCGACATCGATGCGACCATCCGCTTCTGGCGGGACCTGCTCGGCATGCGGCTGGTGGTCGGCCTCGGCCGGAAGGGCTACCGTCACTACTTTTTCGAGATCTCGGAACACGACACCATCGCCTTTTTCGAATGGCCCGGCGTGACGCCGATTCCGGAAAAGGATCACGGGGTTCCGGTCAACGGACCGTGTGTTTTTGATCACGTGGCCATCGAGGTGGCCACCGACAACGACCTGTGGGAATTGAAGGACCGGCTGGAAGCGGCCGAGTTCTGGGTGAGCGAACCCATCGACCACGGGTTCATTCATTCCATCTACGCCTTTGATCCGAACAAGATTCCCATCGAATTCAGCGCGCCGGTGCCCGGGGTCGACATGCGCCGCAACCCGAAGATGAAGGATCGCCAGCCCTCGAGGGCCGCTCTCGAGGGCCCGGATCCGGTGCCCGGCGCATGGCCGGCGGTGAAGCGTCCGATCCCTGAATCCGAGCGCCGGGTTTATCCCGGAGAAGGGCGGATTCTGGTCGAAGACGGATCGCCGACCTGAAAACGGTGCTTCCAATCCGCTGTGCACCAATGCTTCGGGGGCCCCGGGCATGACCGCGGTGACGCCCCGAGACGCTCGAAACGCCGGGGCTGCGGGACGCGATGACGCCCGCTGTATTTGATCGCCGGCCAACGCAGCGGCCCTGGCGGCATCGGCCGTGGAATGCCGCCGTCATTTCGCCCATGAGCGCTTAGCCCGGTACCGGCCCATCCGCGTAATGGGCCGGATCACTGGCAAACGACACAAAATCGGTTTGCAACAGAAACTTGGTCACGATTTCTCCGACCTTGTCGGCGGTATCCACGCGGTAGTGCCCTTTTTCGTTTTTTCCCGCCTTTTCCTTCGCGATGGCCACGATCGCCTGCAGGGCGTCAACCGGGATATCGATGTTCACGTGAACGGTCACGGTTTCCTGGGTTTTCGGTCTCATTTTTTTACTCCGTTGATATGGGTCTGGATTTTGACGCCTGATGTGTTATAACGCAAGGTATCCAATCTGGGGGAAGGGCCGCCGAAGGGGCAAAACCGGCCCGATATCAAAATCGAAAATGACTTCCTCGCCCAAAGACACCGGCGGTGTAGCACCCGAGTGATGGAATTTCAATCCGTGACCGCACGAACTTCCCGCGGATGACGGGTGCGCCCGAAGTGCATCCGTGCGCTGCAGGGGTCCGTGGATGACGGGCGTTTCCGGGATGTCGCCGGTCCGCGGCCATTTCCCGGGACGCTATCCATTCACTTCATACGCTTCAAGGAGGAGACATCATGATCACGAGAAAACAGGTGCTTACCGCGATTTTGGGCATGGTTCTTTGTCTGGTTTTCACCGGCGGAGTCCTGGCGGGCGACGCTGCGAAGATCAACATCAACACCGCTCCCGTGACCGAACTGGTAAAGCTCAAACGGATCGGACCGAAGTATGCCGAACGCATCGTCGCGTTCCGCGAAAAGAACGGCCCGTTCAAAACACCCGAGGACCTCACGCGGGTGCCCGGCATCGGGAAAAAGACCCTGGAGGCCAACAAAGGGATGATTGTCGTGACATAGCGTTTCGACCGCAACCCCGTTCGCCTCTCCCCCTTCGGGGGGAGAGCGCCGGGTGCGGGGCCCACGGATCGGGGGAATGTCAATCCGAGAGCCCGGCCACCGCGGTCAGGGCCAGGCGGTAGCCCATGGCTCCGAGCCCCACGATTTTTCCCGTCACCACGTCGGAAATGAGGGATTTGTGCCGGAAGGCCTCGCGCTTGTAGACATTGGAGATATGCACCTCCACAACGGGGCAGTCCAGCATCTGCAGGGCGTCGCGAATGGCGACACTGGTATGCGTATAGGCCCCGGGGTTGATGATGAGCCCCCGGATCCCGCCCACGGCCGAATGAATCCGTTCCACGATCTCCCCTTCGTGATTGGATTGAAAGCATTCGATGCCGACCCCCAGCTCCGAGGCGAGGGCCTTCAGGTCCCCGTCGATGTCCGCGAGACTCTTTCGGCCGTACACCTCCGGCTCCCGCTTGCCGAGCATGTTCAGGTTCGGTCCGTGGATGACCAGAATGTTCCTGGAAGAAGGGGACGCGCTCATGGGTTTTCGCCTTTCCTTGTTTATGCCCGGGACCGCTTACCGTCCGGTTTCGATGCCGAGGTCTCCGGGATCGAGCGATCCGAGCGCCCGTTTGCGCAGATCCGCAATGATCGCTGCGTAATCCGTGTGGCCGAAGATGGCCGAGCCGGCCACGAAAACGTCCCCGCCGGCCGCGGCGATATCGGCAATGGTCGTTTCGTTTACCCCGCCGTCGATTTCAATGAGAAGATCGGCGTCGCGGGCCGCGATCATGCCTTTGAGGGCGCGGATCTTTTCCAGGGTCTCCGGGATGAAGGACTGCCCCCCAAAGCCTGGGTTGACGCTCATCAGCAGGACAAAATCGAGGTCGTCGAGGATCCATTCGACGGCCGAAAGCGGGGTTGCGGGGTTTAACACCGCCCCCGGCCGGCAGCCGTTGTCGCGGATCAGGTGGACCGTGCGATGCAGGTGGGGACAGGCTTCCACCTGCACGGAAATCAGGTCGGCACCGGCGGCGGCGAAGGCCGGGATATAGGCATCCGGGTGTTCGATCATCAGGTGCACGTCCAGCGGAAGCCGGGTGACCGGCCGGATGGCGGAGACCACCAACGGGCCGATGGAGATGTTCGGCACCAAATTGCCCTCCTAGAGGTCCACGTGGATCCTATCCGGCCCGGCGGTCTCGACGGCCCGGATTTCATCGCCAAGGCGGGCAAAGTCCGCCGACAGAATCGAAGGTGCTATGGTTTTCATCGTGTGGTGGTTATCCTTTTTTCGACGTTTGCCGGGGACGCCGGCTACCATGCCGCAAATCGCTGACTGTCCGCGAGAAGGCCGTTATCGTAGAGCATGAGGGTGACATCGGTGTTCCGCGGCACCAAGAGCCAGATCTCCCGGTCCGGCCGGACCATTTTATCGAAAATCTTCAGATTCACGTCGCCCATTTGAATGTGCGCCGTGATCTGATGTTTTAAAAACCCCGGGGGAACCCCGTATCGGTAAAGCCCGGATCGCATGGCCTCGGCACCGGTCTCGGATTGCGCGATCCGGTCCTCGCGCCGGTTGATGACCACCTGGATCGGCTCGCCCTGGAGGCCGCGGGCGCCGGGCAAGGGGAACTGGTCGACGATCGTGTCAAAGGGCTGATCGCCTTGATGCCGGTTGATGACCTCGCCAAGGGTAAAGCCGCTTTGTTCGATGCGAAACACGGCCGAGGCAAGGTTTTGCCCCTTCAGGTCGGGCACCGCATGCATCGACGCCGCGGGCCCGAGGCTTACCAGCATGTCGACACAGGTCGTTCGGCCGATGTGACCCCCCGGTTCCGGGTCCTGGGCAATCACGAACCCGTCGGCTTGGCCGGTGGAATGGGTATGAGAGACGACGCCGGTGCACAGGCCGTTGTCTTCGAGGATGGCGCCGGCCTGATCCGCTGCGAGCCCGGAAAGATCCGGCACCAAAACGACTTTCGCGCCCTTGGAAAGGATCAGGCGCACATCGCGACCCTTCTTGACCTCGGTGCCGGGTTCCGGTTGCTGGTCCACGACGTCATTTTCGGGGATCGTGTCGCTGTAAAACGATTGGGTGACCCTGATGTTCAGTCCCAGGTTCGTCAGCTCGGTCAACGCCTTGACCACGTTTTTTCCCCGCAGGTCCGGAACCACCACCGTGGCTTCCTCGCGTACCATCAGGGTGACGGCAAAATAGGCGCCGACGGCGGCGAGCCCGGCGAAAACGATGATCAACCCGCCGTATTTGAGCAGTCGGAGAAACATCTCAGTTACGCCTTAAAACCGCTGCGAAAAAGCCGTCGCAGTCATGCCGGTGCGGAAAGGCGCGAAAAAAACGCGGACCGGTCCCCGTCGTTTCCGGCGGCATCAGGGAAGAGGCGGCGGCCGGTTCGATACAAAATCCGGGGTGGCGTTGGATGAATCCGTCAATAACGGCTTCATTTTCTTCAGGTTCCATACTGCACACGGCATATACCAGAATCCCGTCGCGTTTGACAAGCAAAGCCAGCCCCTCGAGCATCGCGAGTTGTCGTTTCCCGTAACGGGCAAGATCCCGGGCCGTACGGTGCCAACGGGTATCCGGATTGCGGCGCAACACGCCGAGCCCGGAGCAGGGTGCATCCAGAAGAACCCGGTCAAAGACCGGAAGGGCAGGGGGGCGCTCAAGGTCCGCGCAAATGGGGGTCACGATGGTCGCCCCGAGCCGGCTCATCTCCG
>JBJKPT010000203.1:0-2949 GCA_046706045.1 Desulfobacterales bacterium | reverse complement strand
AGTTGTTCCGCGCTGTCCCGTCGAATCCGCGGATTCAGACAATCCGTAACAGGCAGGAGATCGGAGATGTTTCCGCCCCCGGTCGAAAGATTCAACAACGCGAGCAGGGCCCGCACCGGGGCCGAATGGATCCGCGTCGGTCGGCTGGCCGTTTGAACGGGAATGCCGCCGGAGGCCAATACCTCGCCGAGGATCCGTCCCTGTTCGTGGGTCCGGTACAAAACGGCGAAATCGGAAAAGCTACGGTTTTCATCGGATTCCGCGGACTCGACCACACCGAAATCGATGCTCTGGAATCCGCTGCCGCCCACCATGGCCTCAATGGCTTTTCCGATGGCGACCGCCTCGGCTCTTTCGGTTTCGGCACGCAACACCGTCACCGTGCGCGCGCCATCAATTTCCGAATAGACCCGGCAGCGCGGATCCCGGGATCTGTTTTTCCCGATTACCTGGTAGGCGGCATCGATAATCGTGCCGGTGCTGCGGTAGTTTACCACGAGAGCGATGGTTTCGGCTTCTGGATAATCATCTTTAAACAGCTGAAAATATTTTCGTTCCGATCCCCTGAACCCGTAGATGGATTGATCCGGATCGCCGATGACGAAAAGGTTTCCATTCGCCGTGGAAAGGGCCCGTACCAGCCGGTACTGGCCGGCATTCAAGTCCTGGTATTCGTCGATAAACACAAAAGGATATCGTTCTTGAATTTCCTTTGCAAAAGAAGGCGCCGCCTCCATTCGCCGGACCACCCGGAAAATCAAATCTTCAAAATCCGAAAGCCCCTGCAACTCAAGCAATTCCTGGTATTTTTGGTAAACGGCGCCCACCTGTGCCCGCTCGATGTCTGGGCCGGGAAGGGCGGCTTCTGCATCCGGGCCGATGATTTGCTGCTTGGCCGAAGCGATCCGATCCAAAATGGCCATCGGGGTCATGGAAACGCAGGTCCCCTCGGCAGCCACAAGCTTCGCGGCAGCCCGAACCAAGTCATGCCGCTCGGCATCGTCGATGATCCGGATATCGGCTTTTTCATCGCCGGCGAGGATATTCAAGCAGAAACCGTGAAACGTGGTCACCATGGGAAGATGCGAACCGGCGGGGATCAACCGGTGCAACCGCTCACGCATCTCCGCCGCCGCTTTGTTGGTAAACGTCACGGCGAGGATGCGGGCCGGATCGATGTTTTTTTCACGGATGAGCCAAGCGATCCTCCGGGTCAGGGTCAGGGTTTTTCCGGAACCGGGACCTGCCACCACAAGGACGGGTCCCTCGGGCCGGGTGACGGCGGCACGCTGTTGCGGGTTCAGTCCGCACAAGATGGGATCCTCATCGGTTGAAATGGATTCGCGGTTTTCAATTGACACGTCGTCCCGGGAGGCCTTGACCGTCGTCGATGGGGTCATTCCTTCCGCAACTGGAGACCGGAAAGGCTGCCCCGTGGGTTTGGGCGGCATGGAGAAAAGCCGCTTTTGGCCGAGCAGCGCATCGCGCTCGCTATCGGAAAAGATGCGAATGGCGCCAAACACACCGTCGTAACCGCCGCTGACGGTGATTCCTTTGGTGCGCATGCGCTCAATCGCCGGTGCCAGCAAGGGAATGCCGGCTTTGGCAAGGGTCTCGATGGAAAGATCGCAGAGAATGGAAAACTCATCTCCGAGGGTATCGCTCACCCGCTGGTAGGCCGCGTGAACCGCCCTGGTGCCCGGGCCCACCCGAAGGATTTCGGCCAGGATGTCCGTCAGGGGCACAATGCTTGTATACGGATGGGCGGCGGGTGGGCGGCGTCCTTCCTCGTGATCGGCCAGATCCTCCACCCGGTGAAGAACCCCGAGGGTCATCGGTTTGTTGCAGACCGGACACACGTCCCCATAACCACGGCTCTCCGCCGGATGCATGCGCACGTCGCATTTTCGATGACCGTCCAGATGGTATTTTCCTTCTTCGGGATAGAATTCGAGCGTCTCCAGAAAGCCTTCCGGCTCACCCCTTTCCATGGCGCGGCGGATTGCCGCGTAGCTCAATTCGGTATCGAAGCGGTTGGCCTCCCGGCCGAGCTTGAATGGTGAATGGGCGTCGGAATTGGAAATCAAGGTCACGTCGTCCAGTCCCGAAACCCGCCAGTTCATGGCCGGATCGGAACTGAGTCCCGTTTCCACGGCGAAAATCCGGTCCGATAAATCGCCGAAACACTCCGCAATGCCATCAAAACCGGATTTGGATCCCAGGAGGGAAAACCATGGGGTCCAGACATGGGCCGGGATGAGAAACCCGGCCGAATCCACTTCCAGCACGATCTCCAAAAGATCCCGCGCGTCAAGTCCCAGGATCGGGCGGCCGTCGGAGGCGATGTTGCCGACCCGTTCCAACCGTTTCTGAAGCCGCTGCGCCCCGTCCAAATCCGGAAGATAGACGAGATTGTGATTTTTTCGCGTGCGGCCGTCCTTCTTGTAAACGTTGCTGATTTCGGTCTGAAGCATGAAGCGCACCGAACGGCGGCATTTGAGTGGAACCTCGGTATCGCAGGCCGCGGCCAGATCGTCCCGGAGACGGAAGAGTCCCGGCTCGGCGGGAACGAGCTTTTCTTTGATTTGAGTCAGCCAACCCGGATGAATGGCGTCTCCGGTGCCGACCACGGTAATTCCCTTTACCTGGGCTGCGATATAAAGATGCTCGAAATCGAGATCCCTGGCCGTGGCACGGGAATATTTGGAATGAACATGAAGATCGGCGATAAATTTCATCCGCTATCATTCATTGCAGTCTGATTTTTCCTCCACCGGCCGAGCGCCTCGGCTCACCCGGCGTGGTCCACAAATCACCG
Source organism: Desulfobacterales bacterium (assembly GCA_046706045.1). Taxonomy (GTDB): domain Bacteria; phylum Desulfobacterota; class Desulfobacteria; order Desulfobacterales; family JBDRRP01; genus JBJKPT01. The sequence continues at coordinate 131 of JBJKPT010000203.1, read as the reverse complement.
CATGGGTGCTCATTTCCGGTCATTGGCCTGTCAATAACCGGGCCGGTTATGAACAATTTCTTTGATCCGGTCTGTTTCCATGGGTGTACGAACGGCCTATCGACGACGTTTTAAACCAACCAGAAATATAT
>JBJKPT010000202.1:0-4549 GCA_046706045.1 Desulfobacterales bacterium | reverse complement strand
CGCCAGCATTTTCTTGAGATCGTTTTCCGTCGTGGCGTAGAGGATCCCGACCAGCGCGGAAACCACCCCGACCACGAGCACCACCAGGCCCTCCCCGGCATGGGTCACCGGGAAAAGATCCCCGTTCACCCGGAGGATCCCGTAACTGCCGAGGTTCAAGATCACGCCCGAAAGAATCGCGGAGACATTGCCCGGGGCCGCGGGGTGGGCCCGGGGAAGCCAGGAACAAACCGGCACCAGGCCGGCCTTGACGCCGAACCCGAAGAAGGTCAGAAGGAAGACCGCCCAGCGAAGACCGCTGTCCGGGCCGATGGCCGCGGCACGCAGGGCGTTAAACCCCAGCCCCGTGGAAAAAGCGCCCAGGAGCAGGAAGGCAATGATCACCGCCAGGGTCCCGACTTCGCTCATGGCGAGCATCATCACCCCGGCGTTCACGTTTTCGGTGCGCTCGTGGGCGGTGTTGACCAGGAGGTAGCTCAGAATCGACATGGCTTCCCAGCCGATCAGAAAAAGAACCACATCGCCGGCCAGAAAGGTGAGCACGATGGCCGCGTAAAGCAGGTGGTAGAACGCTCCGAAGGATTTCAGGCTGTAGCGGCCCCGGTATTGCCTGAGGTATCCGCTGGAATAGATGGAAACCGGCAGATAGACCAACCCGGCCACGAATACGAACACGGCCGAAAGCCGGTCCCCCGCGAGGGTTATGGCGCCAAGATGCGGAATCTGCCAGAGTTCGATCCGAAGGGGATGACCGCCTATCAGCAGCCTCCCGGCCCCGATCAGGACGGCAAGAGAAGCCGCGGAAGAAACCCAGGCAAGAAGCGTCGGATTGCGCCGATCGCTGGCCACCAGCGACAACACGCTTCCCATCGCGCAAAGCAGGAAAAACAGAACAAAAAAAACCGTCGTATCCATCATGGACCGGTCCTTTCCGGCAATCGGTCGGTTTTTGTCGGGTTTGTTGCCGAAGGCATCCGCCCGGTGGCCACCAAAAGCCCGTGGATCACGGCGAGCGGTGGCGGCGGGCAACCGGGCACGGCCACGTCCACGGGCACGATCTGCGCCACGCCGGCGCCGCAGCAATAACTGGGGCCGAAAACACCGCCGGAAAGGGCGCAGGTTCCCACGGCCACCACCCGTTTCGGGGACGGCATGGCGTCGTAGGCGCTCCGGAGGGCGAACACCATGTTGTCCGGAACCGGCCCCATCACGAGCAGATCGTCTGCGTGCCGCGGGGTGGGGGTGAAGAAAAATCCCAGGCGATGGATGTTGTAGTGGGGTTTCCCGGTCTGCTTCACCTCGCTCATGCAAGCCCCGCAGGCCCCGGCGTCGATCGTGCGGATGTGAAGCGAGCGTCGAAACGCCCGTTCCAGGACAGCGCCATCGCCGACCGGTGTCGATACCGTGGTTCCCCATTCGTATCCGGACTGCCAGGCAACCGGCGAGGGGGTTTCGCGCAGGCACCGAAAACAGTGGATGCAACGGCGGGGATCCAGCCGCGCGCCACCCCCCGTATTCGCGATGGCACCGGTGGGGCACGGCCAGCCCCCCTCCGGCGCCGTCCCTGCCGCAGGTTGCGGCAGCCCGGGCGACACCCCTGCCGCCGTCTCCGGAAAATGCGGATAACGCGTCGTCACCTTTCCGGTTTTGAGTCCTTTAAGCACCCATTTGCTCATTGTGTTTGCTCCTTCGCGTTGCCTTTCGGACGGCCCCTATCGATCGCATTCCGCATTCGACAACCCGAAGGTCGCCATGATGATGGGAAAATCCTGGAACGCGAAATTTTCCGCGGCCAGATGAAACCCGTGCCAATTGGTAAACGAGGGCGGGGTGATCCGAAGGCGCCGGACGCGGCCTTCCGTATCGAGGCGCACCCAGTGAAAGGCGGCGCCCCGCGGGGCTTCCACCCACCCGAGGGCCGCTCCGGCCACCGGGTCGACGCTCCGGCAACGGATGGCTCCCGGCGGAAGGGATGCGGTGACCTGTTCGATGATCTGCGCCGACTGCGCCGCTTCGCTGAAGAAAACCCGCAACCGGGCATAGCCGTCGCCTTCCGATTCAAAGGGAACGCGAAAAGAGACCCCGTTGTTTCGATAGCGGGCATAGGGCAGGGTATTTCGCAAATCGTAGAGAACCCCCGAGGCCCGGGCCACCGGGCCCACCAACCCGTGATCGGTCGCCTGCCGGAAGGAGATGGCCCCCACTTCTTCGATTCGGTCGAGAAAGCTGCTGGAAAAGCGCAACATCTCCTGCAGCCCGGCAAGGCGTGCGGCGACGTCGTTGACGGCCGCGTAAAGGGTTCGGCACGCCTCCGTTGCCAGATCGGTGGAAAGCCCGCCGGGGACGTTGAGGCCGAAAAGATAGCGGTGCCCGGTGAACTCGCCGCAGCACCGGAGAAGTGCTTCCTCGAGGATGGCGGCCTGGCTGGTGGCCACCGCAAGGCCGGTCGAACCGCAGATCTCGGCGATCACGGCGACGTGATGGCGCATCCGTTCGAGTTCCGCCAGCAGGACCCGCAGGGCCTCTGTCCGTGGCGGAACCGAAATGCCGCCGATCGATTCCACGGCCTGGCAGAAGGCCAGGCCGTGGGCAAAGGCGGAGGTGCCGGAAAAGCGCTCGACGAGCAAGAGGGTCTCCTCGATCGTCCGGCCTTCGGCCAGCTTTTCAATCCCCCGGTATTTGTAGAAAAAACGGGGAATGACCCGGATCACGTCCTCTCCGACCGTTTCCTGAAGAAAATGCGCCGCTTCGGCGTGGTCCGAGAAGACCGGTCCGATGGGCATGGTAAAGGCGCCCGGGGCCTGCACGATTTTCACCGGCCGCCATTGCGGGTCGATCTCCCGGTGGGGGAAGGGCGAAGCGGCATCGAACCCGGTCCGCATGGGGTTGATTCCCTCGGGCCATTGTTCGTGAAGGACGAAATCGCCGAGCCGGGGATGGCCTTCGAAGAAAAGGCCGAACAGATCTTCGGTTTCGCGCTCGTGCCAGTCGACGGCATGGACCGGACCGCTGATGCTCGGAATCTGCGGCTGAGCGGCGGCCGGCTCGAGAAGGATCCGGAACAGCCCGTCTTCTCGGTTTCCGTGGAAGAGGTAGTGAAGTTGCCAACCCGTAGGGGCGTCTTCCACCACCAGGGTGGCGAATCGGTATCCGGGAGCGGACATCAGCCGGCTGCAAATCCTCCGGAGTTCTTCCGGCGCGCAGGCAATGGTGGTAAAAGGCACACCGTCCAGCAGAACGGTTTGCGCCCGGTCCGCCCATTCCGCGATCAGCGGTGCGAGGCGGTCGGCCACCGAGTAAGTCAAGGGAGATTTTTCGTTTTCCATTTCCGATCACCTCCCCAGGGCCGCGCCGGCAAGGCGCAGCAGGTTGTCGAGCGTTTCGGGCATGATCGCCCAGAAGAGCACCATGGGAAGCACCGTGAGGCACAAGGAGGTCGCATAACCGATGGGCAGTCTCGGCCGCGGTACGCCGGTCACCGGCCGGCCGAACACCATGCGCGAGCTGTGATAAAGGATCGCGCAAAAGGCGATTCCGATGAACAGGACGAGCAATCCGATCGCCAGGTACTGACCGTTTGAAAGACCGGTTTTCAGTATCGAAAATTCGCTCAGGAAGACGGCAAAGGGCGGAGCCCCGGAAATGGCCAGCGCTCCTAAGAGGAGCGCCGCTCCGGCAACGGGAAAGCTGCGGATCAAACCCCGGATCGAAGCGATTTTCCGGTTTTCGATCACAAGGAGTGCTGCGCCCATGGCAAAAAAGCAGAAGGATTTGGTGATGATGTGCGTCATGATCTGGTAAGCGGCGCCGTAACCGGCCGCGGCACCTCCGAGGCCGGCCGCCACCAGGATGATGCCGTAGTGTTCGATGGTGGAAAAGGCAAAGAGCCGTTTCACGTCTTTTACCTGGACAAGGAGCAGGGCCGCCACCCCGGCCGAGATCAACCCGAAGACCACGAGCCAGACCCCGGTGCTCGCGCCGACCGGTCCGGCCATTCGCGGCCACAGCCGGAAGATCACGTAAGGGATCGTGGCCGTCTCCACAAGGGAGAGCAAAATGCAAATGGGCACCGGGGCCTGACTGTAGGCATCCGGGAGCCAGCTGTGGAGCGGCGCCATGCCGGCTTTGCTGCCGAAACCGATGAGGATCAGGATGAACCCGGTCTGCAAGAGCGGCGCCGGGATGCGGGACATGTACGCGTCAAGTCCCTCCCAGGTGAACAGCCGGCCCCCGGCAAGGTGCATCCCCCAGTAGAGCAACAGGATGCCGAACAGGGCAAGAATCGCTCCCATGGTCGTGAGGATTGCATATTTCCAGGCCGCCTCGAATGCTTCCGGGGTCTTTTCGAAGCAGACCAGAAATACCGAGGTGAGGGTGGTCAATTCCAGGGCGATCCATGCCAGGGACACTTGGTCGCAGATGGGAACGGCCAGCATCGTCATCAGGAAAAGATTGAATTGGCAGAAATAGCGCCGTGCACGGATGAGGCCGTCGGCGTCGGCGGGGTGGGCCATGCCGCTCCAGGAAAAGTTGGGCGCGGCAAGGGCGA
>JBJKPT010000201.1:0-1386 GCA_046706045.1 Desulfobacterales bacterium | reverse complement strand
CATCCAGTGGCGCCCATAATAGCCAAAAAAATTTTGCGATCCCGAATTTGTCCGGAGACGAGGTGACATATGGCCCATCAGACCGATCTTCCGCAAAACGTCGACGAATACATTGCCCGTTGTCAGGAGGCGGTGATTTCCAATCCCGGTTGCGGCACGTCGCATTACAATCTCGCCGGCGGTTTGCTTGGAAAGCGCTTGTTCGATGAGGCCGAAAAAGAGCTCAACGAAGCGCTCTCCTGCAGCCCCACCCTTGCCGAAGCCTATGTGCAACTGGGCGGCATCTGCCTTCACCGCGGGGATCTTGATGGATGCCTGGCGTACAACCACCGGGCCACGCAGGCCCGCGCCGGTTTTGCGGAGGGCTACGGCAATATCGGATTTATCCTGCTCCAGAAGGGGGAGGTTGAAGAGGCGATCAAGAACCTGCAGAAAGCCATCGCCTACAACTCGAATTTTGTCCAGGCATACGCCACCTTGGCCAATGCTTACCTCATGGCCGGTCTCGTCGACGAATCCATCACCGCCGGACGCAAGGCGCTTTCCATTCAACCGGATTTTGCCGTGGCCCATAACAACCTGGCCATCGCGTACCTGGAAAAGGGCGATTTCGGAGAAGCCATCGTTCACGGCGACCGCGCCGCAGAACTCGGCTACAAGATGGACCCGACGGTTCGTGCCGAACTGGACGCTCACCGCTGATGCCGGTGTTTCGTTTTTTTCTCGATCGTCCGGACCGCCCGGTGGCCGACGGGGACGCCCTCTGGCGGATGGGCTTGCCCATGGGGCGGGGTCAAGCGGCCGTGTCGGCTCCGGAAGACCCCGCCAAGGGTCCCACTTATGGCGGGTATTTTCAATCGATCCGGCGATTTCTCGAAGCCGATGACTGCAAAAACCTGCGCGCCGCCTGTGCCGGGGAAGGTCATATTTTTACCCCGGCCGATTCCCGGGACAATCCCGTATCGGTATTTTTGGTCAAACACGGGGAATTTTATCACCCGGCACGAGTCGAGGTAACGGTCCATGGCCAACGGCTCTTCTTTGTTGTAAATCCCGCCTTTTCCGCCCGTGGCCGCGGGACCCTTCCCCGGGAATACGAATGGTTGGAGCGTTTCGGTCGGATTCGCCGCCCCGATTTCCTGCCCCGGGTCTATGCCGTGGACACCGTGACACGATCCGACGGCTTGACCGTGCCCATGTTTATCGGCCAGTGGCTCTCCGGGTTTTGCGAATGGCACTGGCATAAGGCGGAGGATACCGGCGAGCTCGTCGTTCGGCTTTGGGATCCGGTGCATGGCGACAGCGATCTTTGCGACGGCAAGCGAAGGGCGGCCTTTCGGCAAATGGCTGCGATTTTGTCCTACTTCTACGATCCGGTCGATTTTG
>JBJKPT010000200.1:0-2941 GCA_046706045.1 Desulfobacterales bacterium | reverse complement strand
GCTCCCGGACCCCCGTGGATAACAACAACTCGGCAAACGGACCGGCGCTGCCGTCCATGATCGGCATCTCGTGGCCGTTCAATTCCACCCGGGCGTTATCGATCCCGAGGCCGGCGAAGGCCGCCATCAGATGCTCGATGGTGCTGACGATGAATCCATCGCTGCCGATGACGGTGGCCTGGCTCGTATCGACCACCATGTTGAAATGGGCCGAAATCTCCGGATGGTTTAACAGATCGGTCCGAACGAACTTGATGCCATGGTTGATGGGCGCGGGCCGAATGATCACATCGACCCGACGGCCGGAATGCACCCCCACGCCCGAACAACGAGCGGTCCTGGCGAGGGTGCGTTGTCTGAACAAATTTATCATGATGCGGTATTGAAATCCCCTTTCCCGGACGCGAGGCCGAAAACGCGCCATCGCGAAATGATTTCGGGTTCTAATCAATCGGGTGGGAAAAGTCAAACCAGACCCGGAAAACGGCCGGCAAACGCCCTTATTTTTAGGCATCGGCATCGTTTATCCCATGAAATCCGGCAAATTCCAGTGCCGAGATGCTTGCCCGGCCGTCGGCAATCTGGTATGACCCAAATCGCATCAACGACTTTACCCATCGATTCAGCGTCTTCCAATCGAATTTCCTAAAGCGAGGGCTGTGCACGTGTTGGCCAGAGTCTACAGCAGTACGCTTTTGGGCATCGACGGGGTCATCGTCGAGGTAGAGGTGGACATTTCCAATGGATTGCCGGCGTTTACCACCGTCGGCCTCCCCGAGGCATCGGTAAAGGAGAGCAAGGAGCGGGTCAAATCCGCCATTCAGAATTCCGGGTACCGGTTTCCCGACGATCGGATCACCGTCAACCTCGCCCCCGCCGATCTTAAAAAAGAAGGCACCGGGCTGGATCTGCCCATGGCCGTCGGAATCCTCGCGGCCACGGGGATCCTCGACCAGAAGCGGGTCAGTCCCTATCTGATCGTCGGTGAGCTTTCCCTGGACGGCCGCATCAAGCCGACCCGCGGCTGTCTGCCCATTGCCATGGCCGCCAAAAAAAACGGGCTCCATGGAGTCCTTGTTCCTTCCGAAAACGGCCGAGAGGCCTCGGTGGTCCAAAATATCAAGGTCATCGCCGTGCACACCCTGGCCGAAGTCGCCATGTTTTTCAGCGGAGAGGTGGCCATCCCGCCGATGACCACCGATGCCCGGCACTGGTTCGATCGCCCCGGTGATCCGGATTGCGATTTCAGCGATGTCATGGGCCAGGAACACGTCAAACGCGCCCTGGAGGTGGCCGCGGCGGGCGGGCATAACCTCATGATGACGGGACCGCCCGGCTCGGGAAAGACCATGCTCGCCAAGCGGCTCTCCGGGATCCTTCCGCCCTTGAGTTTTGCCGAAGCCATCGAGACCACCAAGATCTTCAGCGTTTCCGGGATGCTCGGGGCCGACAAGGCCTTGGTGATTGAGCGGCCCTTCCGCTCCCCCCACCACACGATCTCCGACGCGGGCCTGATCGGCGGGGGCCACGTGCCCCGGCCCGGTGAGGTGAGCCTCGCCCACAACGGAGTCCACTTTCTCGACGAACTGCCGGAATACAAAAAACACGTCCTTGAAGTCCTGCGCCAGCCTCTGGAGGATTTGCGGGTCACCATCGCCCGGGCCGCCACCTCCCTCACCTACCCGGCGGCGTTCATGCTTGTCGCGGCCATGAACCCCTGCCCATGCGGCTACTTGACCGATGCGAAGCACGCCTGCCGGTGCACGCCCATGCAGATCCGGCGCTACCGCTCCCGGATCTCCGGCCCCCTTCTGGACCGGATCGACATCCAGGTTGAGGTCCCGGCCGTGGCCTACCGGGATCTGACCGGAAAAACGGCGGCGGAGCCTTCCGCAGCCATCCGCAAACGGGTGATGGCCGCACGCCGGGTACAGCTCGAGCGCTTCACCCGCACCCGCATCCACTGCAACGCCCAGATGGGAAGCCGCCACATCCGGACCCACTGCGCCATCGATGCCGCTTCGGACCGGCTCCTGGAAACGGCTTCGGAAAAACTCGGCCTCTCGGCCCGGGCCCATCACCGCATCCTAAAAATCGCCCGCACCATCGCGGACCTTGCCGGTGAAAAAAACATCGGCGCCCCTCACATCTCCGAAGCGATCCAGTACCGTGGGCTGGATCGGAAGCTGTAGAAAGCGCATTCAAGATTCAGACATCAGCATCCCTTCAAGGCGCTCCCGGATGATCGCCTCGGCCTCATTCATGATCCGTTCGATGAGTTCCTTGCAGGTGGGAACGTCATGGATAAGACCGACGACCATGCCGCAGGACCAAACCCCGGCGTCGACGTCGCCCTCCATCATGACCTTTGGGTAGACCCCCACCACTTCCTCGAAGATGTCTCCAAACTGGATGTTTCCGCCGAGCCTCGCCTCTTTCGCCATCAACCGCTCGACCGCGGAATTCTTGAACACACGCTCCGTGTTCCGCAACGGGCGCATGATGAGACGCGTGTCGAGCTCGCTCGCCGCAAGGATCGCCTGCTTCACCTTTTCGTGCACCGGGGCCTCTTTGGTTGCGATGAACCGCGTTCCCATGTTGATGCCCTCCGCGCCCAGGCTCAAGGAGGCAACAAGGCTTCGCGCATCCGCCATGCCGCCGGAGGCGACAAAAGGAATTTTCAGTTCTTCGGCCGCGCGCGGCAACAGAATCATGTTCGGGATGTCATCCTCGCCCGGGTGGCCGCCGCATTCGAACCCGTCCACGGATACGGCGTCGCAACCGATTTTTTCCGCCTTCAGGGCATCGCGCACCGAGGTGCACTTGTGGATGTCCTTCACCCCCGCGTCTTTTAGTTTCGGCAGGTACGGCTCGGGTTTGCGGCCAGCGGTTTCAACGATTTTCACACCGCCATCGATGATGGCATCGATAAAACCCGGGT
>JBJKPT010000199.1:0-3190 GCA_046706045.1 Desulfobacterales bacterium | reverse complement strand
AGAGGGAGATCTTTTCTTTTTCGATCAGACCCAGGATTTTGTTCGGGACAAAATCTTTGACGACCACATGGGTCGCGCCCACATAGGTGCCGGGGTTTAAGTAGAGGTTGAGTTCCGCCGAGTGAATGAGCGGCGCCGCATGAAGGAGCCGGTCTTTCGGATTGGTGCCCACCAGGGTCGCCATGGTGGCGACCACCGTCATCTGGTTGTGGTGGGTAAACAGCGCACCCTTGGGGCGTCCGGTGGTCCCGGAGGTGTAAAGGATTTCGCTGTCGTCATATTCATCGATGGACACGCCCGGCTCCGCCGACCTTTCGGAGGCGAGGACGTCGGCAAGGGGATCGAAGCCTTCAAACCGGCCCGCCCCGGCCGAGAGGAACGTGCGGATCCGGGAAAGCCGGGGTTTCATCTCGCGGAGTGCCGGCTCGAACATGTCGTCGAAAATGTCCGCGACGGCGTCGCAGTCGTTAAAAATATATTCGGCCTCCGGCGGGGCGAGGCGGAAATTCACCGGCACGGCCACCCCGCCGGCCTTCACAATGCCATAGAATGCGAACACGAACATGTCCGTGTTGAACATCCACATGGCCACCTTGTCCCCTTTCCCGAGGCCCGCATCCAGAAGCCGGTTGGATATGCGGTTGACCGTCTCGTTGACCTCTTTCCAGGTGTACCGGGCGTTTTCGTAAACGAGGGCTTCCTTGTCCGGGATGTTCCGGGCGTTTCGGGCGACCAGGTCTCCGAGGTGCATGACCGATTCCTCCTGAACGGCGCTGAAAACGTGATGCGTCAAGAAGGGGCAAGTTGCCGCGGAAACGAGAAATACCGGTCCGGCAATGGCCTCTTGTCCTGCCGTTATCAGTCGATTAAAAAACAAATGGTGTCAAGCGGGATTTTTGGGGATTTCGTTGGAAAAGACAAGGCGCTCGGGACCTGAGCGCCATTCGAACGCTTCGACCGCAGCATTTCTACGGGGCTCTTTCCCCGGACGTACTCCCGGAAACCGGCGAAAGGGATCAAGCCCGTGATCAGACACTCAGGCGAATGCTTGCGATCAACTCCAGCAGAACGATCAGCGCGACGAGGGCGCTCATCCGGTCATGGGCCCGAACGTAAAGCAGCCCCGCCAGAATGACGCGGGTCATCGGTATGAGTCCGAGCAGGATGATGCCGACGCTCATGGCCATTCGGCACGAGTTCAGAACCGGCCATTGGAGAATATTCCGAAGGGAAATCACGGCATCGCCCGGCAGCGCAAAAGAAGACCGGTGCAACAACCAGCACAGAAAGCCCATGCCCATCAACCCCAGACCGGCGAGCGAAATCGCCAGCGCCACTTTCTGCATTTTTTCTTCGAGTCGCTCCGCCGAGGATGGCGTTGAATTTGTCGTTTCGCCGTTCATCCGACGTCCTTTTCTCAGTGATGGATGCCTTGGATCATCATGTACCCACCCAGGATAATAAGAATTCCGACCAGCGCGTACCGCAGCCAGGAAGCCCGCAGCCGGGGCAGCAGGTACACTCCCGCCAAGGCGCCGATGAAGACGCCCACGGCAGTGGGCACCACCACGAGGGGATAGATGTCCCCCCGCCCGTAATAGACAAAGACGCTGGCCGCTGCGGTGATGCCGACCATGAAATTGCTGGTTGCCGTGGCCACCCCAAGGGGCACCTCCATCACGGCATACATGATGGGCACTTTGATAAACCCGCCGCCGACTCCCAGCAGGCCGGAGATCATGCCCGCCAGTCCGGAACCGCCCAGACCCATGGGCCAGTGGCGGGGGCGGTAATCCTCGTGGAATAAAATCTCGGGGACCGTACCGACCGCCTTGCGCCTGCCTTTGTGGATCGTATAGCCGGCCGTAAAAAAGACGACGGCGGCAAACAGGATGCTCAACACCCGGGCATCGAACTCGCCCGCCAGCAGGCTGCCGCCGATCGCCCCTGCGGTTGTGGCCATTTCCAGCCGCAATGCCAGTCCCACGTTTCCTCCCCGCCCGCGCGGAGCAAAGGCCGCCACACCGGCCGAGGTGGCAATCACGCCCACCAGGCTGGTACCGACGGCGATTCGAATGGGCAGGTGAAAGAGAAGCGTCAGGAGGGGCACCAGAAAGATCCCGCCGCCCAGGCCCATGACAGCACCCATCACGCCGGCGAGGAGTCCGATAAGGAAAAGGGCCAGAGCGCTAAGCAAGACGTTCCTCCGCTAACCCAAGGCCAGAAAGCGGTACCAGTCGGCCAGATCCAGTTTGAGCTTGTTGTATTTTGCTTTGAGCGCGCCATGCAGCTCGGCGTTTTCAATGGCCAGGCTCACCAGGTCGGAGACCGACTGCAGGAACGTGATCGCCACCGGCCCGAAATGGCGAGGCCTTCCCGAATGCACCCGCATGAGCCCGAGCATCCGATCTTTTACCTTCAGGGGGACGACCAGGATGGAGCGGATGCCTTCCCGGGCCGCCTCTTGCGGGTATTCAAGGCCGGGGTCATGTTCGACGTCGTCGATCAGCACGGTTTCTCCCTGCAAGACCCGTCGATCGATTTTGCTCTTGCTGATGTGCTCCTTGCCCTTGTCCAGATAGCCTTTGCTCAGGCCGTGGGCCGCGATCAGATGCAGGGTCTGCTGTTTCGGGTTCAGCAGCCGGATGGAACCCGCCTTCAGCCACATGCCCTCCACGGTGGCCTGAAGAACCTGCTGAAGCATGGGCGCAAGATCCAGGGGAGCGTTCAAGGCTTCGGAAATACGATAGAGGCTTTGACCGAAACGCACTTTTTCGAGTGCCAGGGCACCGAGATTCGTCAACGTCTTCAACAGGACCAACTCCTCACCGCCCTTGGCCATCGGTCGATCCGTGTACACATGAAGAAGGCCGATGGACCGCTCCCTTACCAGCAACGGCACGGCAGCCAAGCTCCGGAGCCGTTCTTCCGCCGCCAGGTCCCGGGGAAAGGCGGGATCCTGTGCAATGTCCGAAACGATCACCGCCTCCCCGGTCAACGCTAGCCCGTTGACGGGGTTTTCAATGACGCTTCCGCCCATCTTGGCCAGGTAAGCCTCACCAAGGTCGGCGGCTCCGGCCACCACCAACGCGTCGCCGTCCCCGGTAACCAGCAGTACGAGCGCTTTTCGGCATGCCAGCGCGGAAGTTACCTGATTCAACAGAATCCGGACGATCTCCGGTTCTTGGAA
>JBJKPT010000198.1:0-2700 GCA_046706045.1 Desulfobacterales bacterium | reverse complement strand
TCCCCAAATAAAGCCGTCCGATTTCCAGATTGCCAAGCAAAGCTTTGCCGGTATCCTCAAAGCGGTTTCTTCCCATGACCAGAACGTAGCCGCGATCAGACATTTCCAGAGCTCTTTTGGCGTTCTGTTCGACCATGAGAATGGCCACACCGCTTTGTTTGATCTCCATTATCTTTTCGAAGATTTCATCCCGCACCAGCGGAGCCAATCCGGCAGAGGGCTCATCCAACAGCAATAGCTTTGGATCGAGCATCAAGGCACGACCCAAAGCCAACATTTGGCGGCCTCCTCCGGATAGCGAGCCCGATACCGCCTTGCGATGCCTGGTGAGAAACGGAAACATTGCGTACACCCTCTCCATGGCAGCGGCGGTTCCTTCCTTTCGGATGAAAGCGCCCATTTGCAGATTTTCTTCAACGGTGAGGGATGGAAACACGTTTTTTTCTTGGGGCACGTAGCTCATACCGAGCTTTACCAGCTGGTTGGCCTTCAAGCCTCTGATCGGTTTTTCATCGAAGACGACGGAACCCTCCTTGATTCCAATCAAGCCGAAAATGGCTTTCATCAAGGTTGATTTGCCGGCGCCGTTGGGGCCGATGATCGATACGATTTCATTATCGAAGCATTGAATGGAGACGCCGTTGAGTATCAGCACCTCTTTATACCCACCAACCAGATCTTTGACTTCCAAATTGGCCATACTCAACCGCCTAGGTAAGCGTTTATCACCTGTTCGTCGTTCCTGACTTGTTCCGGTTCTCCTTGGGTCAGAATGGAGCCGGCATTCATCACAATCACGGGATTGCACAGGTTCATCACCAGCTCCATATTGTGCTCCACAATCAAAAAGGTTTTGCCTTGCTCGTTCAGCAGCCGGATATAGCCGATCAGCTTATTCATAAGCGATGGATTCACACCGGCACCGGGTTCGTCCAAAAGAATGATTTCGGGGTCGGCCATCATGGTTCTGGCGATTTCAAGGAGCCGTTTCTGCCCGGTGGAAATATTCCCGGCATAGTGATCCTTCAAGTGGTAGAGTTCGACAAAATTTAATGTTTCAAGAGCGCGTTCCCGGATCTTTTTCTCTTGATTTCGAACCCGCCAAGGTCGAAACCAGGCGTTCCAGATCCATTCTCCCTCCTGATTCTCAGGGACCAGCATCAAATTCTCCAGAAGCGTCATCTTTTCGAGCTCCCGGGAAATCTGGAAGGTGCGGATCAAGCCTTTGTGGAAAATTTTGTGAGTGCGCAACCCGTCGATGCGTTCTTCCCTGAGGAAGACTTGACCCGCGTCGGGCTTATGGAATCCGCTGATGAGGTTAAATAGGGTCGTTTTCCCGGCTCCGTTGGGACCGATCAGGGCGGTTATGGTTCCCTTGGCGACGTGAAGAGAACATTGGTCGATCGCCATCATTTTTCGAAATGACTTGCAAACCCCTTCCACTCTCAATAATTTTTCGGGATTTTCCATTTCTAAATTCACTTTATCAAGTATTCATAAGAACTTAGTGTTCAGCGATCAATGTATGGCAAAAGGGTAGTTGTTTGTCAATAAAGAAAACGCCAGCAATATTTGCTGCTATTCTGCACGTTCGAATGTTTCGTTGCAATAAACGGTGACTTACATCAAGAACCGCGACAAACCTTCGCTTATCATGGGTTTGCGACGATAGTTGCCATCCATCAGAAATTTTTCATATGAAACGCTGTTTCAATCTCGATAGCGCGGGTGGCGTTTATCCGCTAACGGGCGGTGCTTGGATGTGTTGCGCTCTTCATCGTCCAGGTGAGTTCAATCTAATCAAACTTGATGAAGTCGTAGAAGGGTTATCGGTTTTGAATTTACACCGCAAAAGTCGGTTGGTTGCCTGACAGAAATTGGCCGGAAAGAGACTTTTATAGTTTCATTAAACTTTTTGCAATTTTATGAAATTTTCGAGCAATAATTCAACAGCGCCGATTATCTTTCAATACACATCATGCAACGTATCATGCCTCAGAATGCACAATGTGAAGTCGCAAAATCATCATGTTGCAAGGCAGGGAAAATTTTTCAAAGCGCCAAGAAGAACATGGATTGCATTGGGAGTGCCGTTTCTGATTGCAACGCCCAATCGGTCCGCTATTTTGGCACCCTACCATGACAGGATCGGCCGATTGCCGAACCGGCAGGCACGGTTGCCCGCATGCCGCTTGGTGAACAGGATGACAATTGCCTCAGAATTTCGGGACCGGGAAGGATGCCGTGCTCCTTCAACCGGGCCGTCAACCGCCCGGCGGTAGGTTTGTTTTCGGAGCCGGTCTTGGCGAAAAGCCCGGCAGGGGTCGTGGCCGTCTCACCAATCGGTGGGGACTGGGTGCGGCTCGGCTTCCCGAGTCGATACGCTCGAAACCGTCTCCCGTGTCCAGGCCGAGCCGTAAGGAATCGGGGCGGATAAAACCGGCCTCGGGGTTTCTCCGGTTGCCGACCGCCAAAGTTCGAAGCGGCGTCGCGGGATCTTCCCCCAAGCCCGAGGCCGGCCGGCCTCTCCGGCGGTGCGGCCGTTTGGACTCGGCACCCGATCGATTCCATGACGGGCATTCCGCATGCCCCTTCTTTTTGCGGCGGCTTGAAATGGGCATTTCCTGGCGCCGTGAGGTCATTTAATTTTTGTCAAAAAATATTTGACATGATCAATTGGCCTTTCTATAAGGGTGAGCC
>JBJKPT010000197.1:0-4748 GCA_046706045.1 Desulfobacterales bacterium | reverse complement strand
CATCCCTTTGAGATGATCATGACCATGAATTCCTCGATCTGCCACGGCTGTGTTCAGTGCTTTGTTATGAATAAATTTAATGTCACCCAAATGTGTAGCAGCAGCTATACCGCAGGCAAGACGGAGCAAGGCGAAGTCAACTGGATCATGCCCTACGCCCAGATGGAACCGACGGTTCACTGGATGCTCGAACGCACCATCCGTGACGGCGGGGTATCCTTCCCGCGAACCGGTGAGACCTATCCTGGCTTTGATGTTTGCAAGCTCTGCCCATTCCTGACATTCAAAAAGCCCAAGGACAATAAATAACACGAGAGCTTGCGGATCGGATATAACCTTTTGAAAATAAATAGAATAGGCTGGAGACCCCGCGAGTTTCGACACGACGACCAACCCAATGTAACGGGTGTGCCTTGGTGACGAACCAAATTCGGCGCCATTTGGCGGAATTATGTTCTGCCGGGACCCAAAAGCAATTAAACCCCGGTTGCGGCTCCCCTCCATTGCCGTTGAAGGTGGGAGCCGCCCGATCCACTCGCGATTCATCCCCTCATCACCTTCTCGGTCCGTCGTCCGCCAGCTGCTTTTCACATCTTGATTTTTACCAGAAAATAGATAATGTAGAGGGGCTTTCGGCTGGTCGAATCGGGATTTTGCGGTGGATCCGCGAAGGGCGGTTTCGGAATATGCAAAAACCGGATTGGCGGAAGGACCATGCCGCCGGCAGGGAACGCAGGCGCCTCCGCGGATTTCAGGGGGAGGGATTCAGCACACTACCGGAGAAAGAGAATATGGACAACAAGGACAAGCTGATTGATCGGATCCTGGTCCTGCTGCTGCTTTTGGTGATGGTGTTTCCGTTGATTGCCTATCTTCAGGGATGACCTTACGGATGTCATTACGGGAGAAGGGAGCACCCTTTGGGGTGCTCCCTTTTTTTATGGACGCATTGTGAGGCTCTCCAGGGCAAGGGGACGTGACGTTCTCGGGGGTGGAGGCCCCCCCCCCCGGGGCGTTGCGACGCCCATCGATCGTTTTTTTTGTTCTATTTCCGTTTCCGGTGACGGCCGCGGTCTGAAACGACCATGAAACGGGAACGTTTGACATGCCCTCCGGCACCTTCCGAACGAAGATCCGGCCAGGCTTTTCGTGACACGCTTTCAGTTGGCGAGAACGGAGAGCCCGATCAGACGGTGCCCTTTGAATCGGCCCCTTTCGTCCTCGCAGATGTACTCAATCCGGGTGGGCATGGGATCGACGTGCCCCGTGCCTTCGTGCAGGCAATACGCCATGGTCACCACGTCGCCTTCTTTTATCTGCTCCAGGACATCGGAATCTTCCCGGACCAGGATGCAAAGGCTTTCGGGTTCGAAACAACGGATTCGAAACTGGTAAATCCCGGCAAATCCCTTGATGCTGAACTGAACGCTGAAATATTTTTCGGTGATCGCTCTCGGACTGCAATGTTGGGAACTGGTTGTCGTGGGGACCGCCAGTGTTGTCATAGGGCTTGCCTCCATCCAATCTGAGTATTGTCCGTTTGTAACGATTCCGGGAAAACGAGGGCATGCCAGTGGACCTAAAGGTCAACAATTTGTTAATAAACGTAATTTATAGAATAAATCAAGCCTAAATTTGCTTTTTTTCTTGACAAACCCCGGGTTCTCCGGCTAGCCCGGCGATCGGCGCCGTTTCAAGCGGAAAAACGGCAAGAACGTGAGACGGCTCGACCGGTCCATGCGCTTGATTCATCCCCGGCCGGGCGATGATATGGCCCGGGTGGCGGACGCAAACGGTAATGACGGCCAGATTTCAAAAAAGGGCGGATACGAGGCGCAACCGCAACGAAGGGCGAAAAAAGGGCTAAAATCGCCTTTATTCCCGAATGGGAACCCTCTCGGGTCTCTTGAGGTTCGCGTGGTGGGCCGATGGATCCGTTATTCCAGGGGGTCGGTCATCTGTCGGATCTGGGCAAGCTGTTTTCGGGCCTTGACCAACTCCTCGTTGGTCAGTCGAAGCCGCAAGGATACGTATTCGGCAATCACACGGTAGAGCAGAAGCAGGAAATTACCGGCCTCGCCGGCCGTGGGCAATCGTTCGGTGGCAACGGTATCCACGGCCAGGCAGGTGACGGGGCCGACGGCAATCACCGATGCGGACCGGCTCTGGCTGTCGAGAAAGGCCATTTCGCCGAACATCTCTCCCTGTCTGCTGGCGGTGGAGATGTCCACGTTTTCCCGGACGATTCGAGTTTGACCGTTCAGTAGAAAATAAAGCCACTTATCCCGGTCGCCTTCTTTGATGATGCATTCCCCATCTTCGTATTGACGGACCTTGCTCAGGCGCAACAGCCTGCTCAAGCTCTTGGTTTCGAAGTTTTTTAGAGCCGGGATGGCGAAAAGCTTTTTGATGTTTTCGATATTGTCTTTGAGATAATTTGATTCCCGCATGATTCCTCCGAAACCGCAAGGCCGCCCGATGGAAACCCAGACAAACGAGCGAATCATAGGGCACAACATCGATAAGGTCAATCGCAACGACACGGCTCCGGTCCATTTCCGGCCGTGGAAACCGGAGCCTCGAAGCGTCGATGATTAATCCAGCATGGTCGCCAGCGGAACCCGGGCCGTGCGCGCCGGCCGGATGTCGGAAACGATGGTCACGGTGATCTCCCGGTGACTGTCCTTGAGGTGCACCGTCTCACCGGCGGCGAGGGGTCGGGTGATTTTCACGAATCCGCAGCACAGACCTTTGGGCGCAAATCCTTCGGGTTTGTCCGGGCTGCCGAGGCTGTACACCGTGCCGTTCACCCGGCCGATGCCCATGTCCGTGGCACAGGTCAGCACCGTACCGATCACCCGCCCATCGGTGGTCAGCACCTCGGCCGGAGGGACGACCTTGCGCAAGTCGTTACCGATAAAGGCAAGGGTGTGATCCGCATCTGCTGCGCCCAGCAGGGCCGCATCCCCGACAAACGGCTTGGTGAAGCCGGTGCCGTCGGCTGTCCAGGGCAGGGCAAAGGGCCAGGGGTGATGGATAAAGGGCCAGTGGCCGATGTCCTGATGGGAAAGGGGCAATACGGCACCGGCCCGCAACGAATCGCGGGCCGCCAGGCCGCAGGCGATGAGCCCCCGGTCGGTACCGGCGGCGAGCAGGGCCTCCCAAAGGGCAAAGGTCTTTTCCGGGGCGATGAATACCTCGAAGCCGAACTCCCCGGTGTACCCGGTGCGGGAGAGCAGAATCGGCGTGCCGTCCCGGAGCCGGACGGCGTCGGCCCCGGGCTGGGAGGGGTCAAAGTGTCCCTTGAAGGAAAAATAGGGCATCCGGTCGAAAACCCGTTTCGGATCGGCGAGGACCGTCGAAAGGATGCGGGCTGCCTGAGGGCCCTGGATGTCCATCTTGCCGAGCCGGTCGGACAAATCGGTGATTCGGACGCTTCCGCCTTTGCGATGGGTGGACAGGTGATCGGCCACGACATTTCCCATCCCGGCGTTGACCACCACGAAGTACCCGGCCTCGGAGATACGAAAGACGATGGCGTCATCGATCACCGAACCGTCCGGATGGAGAAATGCGCCGTAAACGCAACGACCGTCGGAGAGTGGATTTTTCCCGGGACCGACGCAGTGAGCGAGGTCATTGGTAAAACAGTCCTGAAGAAGGGCCACGGCATCGGGGCCCTCGACGCGCAACTCGGCCATGTGGCTCGTATCGAACAGGCCGGCGGCGGTGAGAACGGCCAAGTGTTCCTGCCTGACCGAGCCATACCAGAGCGGCATGTCGTATCCTCCGAAGCCGGCCATGTTTGCCCCCTGGGCCGTATGCCAGGCATGCAGGGGGGTGGTCTTGAACGTGGATCCCATCGGAAAGCCTCCTTTTAGGTTGGGGATTGTGCGGCACCATCCAAAGAAACAAGGAAAATTCGCCCCTTTTCCGATGCTGCGCCGCTCTCGGGGCTATAAGATATAGGGAACCCTCAGGTTGTATCCCTTGTAGACCACAAACGTTTCCACGGAGTGAACACCCTCGAGCCGCGAGACTTCATCGGTGTAAAATTCCAAGAGTCCGAAGTCTTCTCTCAACAGCACCTGGGCGATCAAATCAAAACGGCCGGTGACCACGGCCACCGAGATGACGCCTTTTAATTCGGAAAACCGCCTCCCCTTTTCCACGAGGTTCATGTCTTTCAATTTGATGCCCACGAAGATGACCCGGTGCCCCGGCAGGTCTTCGGTGTCGACCAGGCCGACGATATCCAGCAGGCCTTCGCTTTTCATCCGCGCCACCCGGGAGCGGACCGTATTTTCGGTGATGGCCATATCGTCGGCGATTGACCTGAAGGATTTTCGGCCGTCGCGCAGATGCCGAAGGATGGCGATGGTGGCTTCGTCGATTTTCATCCAATGGATCCCGTTACGGTGAGTGCCGGAAAAATCGCGATCGCTCGGTGGCATCCGAGGTACCATCCGAAACCAGCGACTGCAAATTTGACAAATCCCATATTTCCTTTGATGCAATGGATCGAACGGCAATGGTCTCAAGGTGTTTTTTAGGATAAAGCAATTATATTCGTATTATATCGTTTTTCAAACCTATTTTTAATTTTTAGATAAAATTACAATAATTTATTTGATGAAATTCGCAATTTCATTCCGAAATTTCGATTCGATCCAGGCCGACGCCATGGCCAAGGCCGTCTCCAAGGCCACGGGGCGACCCTTGCATGGGCAAGTGCCCTACAATCGGAC
>JBJKPT010000196.1:0-3219 GCA_046706045.1 Desulfobacterales bacterium | reverse complement strand
ACACTTCCAGAATAAACGACCATTCATCTTGTGAACACGATTCGCTTATCCCGTCAGCTGAATTTCGCCTTATAACCAATCCCCTCCCCCTCTGTCAATACCTTTCTCGTCTCCTCGGGATGGGGATATCGGAATTCTCACACGCCCCACATATTGGGAAAATATAGTGCATCCATTCCGGTTCGGCAAGGTGAAAGAGCGATAGTTTTAACGACGCAATGGGTTCTCACGTTTCCGCTCGCCAGTGTCTTGCAGGCGGTTTGCGGTTGGCACCGGGCAAGGGGTCAAGCGTCGCCGCCAAGCCCAGAGACGAAGGGCGTTTTACATGGTGTCTCCCTTCCGGTCAAGCGCTAATTCCATTTTCCGGAAGAATTTTTTTATACCGCTTTTTCCCTGCCCGCAGCAACAATTCGCCCCCGTTCAAATCCTCAAAACCGATCATCCGGTCAACCGACTCGACCCGCATCCCATTGATGTAGGCCCCGCCTTGTGCGATCAGGCGACGGGAGGCACCGCTCGATGCGGCGAGCCCGGCAATCTGGAAAAGCTTGAACACGGGGATCCCATCCCGGAGAAGCCCGGCGTCGATGGTCATGATCGGAACCGAATCTTCCCGGGAATCGTTCTCCTCGCGGGGGATCGCGCTCGAGGACAAAAGATGCGATGGGATCGGACGTTTGCCGAACATGGCCTGGGCCGCATGAAACGCCTTGACGGCATCGGTTTCCCCATGGGCGATGCGGGTGGCCTCGAAGGCCAATACCGATTTGACGAGATTTATGTCCGTATCCTGCAGGGATTCCACGGCCCGGATTTCATCCATGGGCAGGAAGGTAAACAGGGACAGAAACCGGGAAACGTCCCGGTCATCCGTATTGATCCAGAATTGGAAATAATCATAAGGACTGGTCCGGTTCGCATCGAGCCATACGGCGCCCTTGGCGGTCTTGCCCATTTTCGTACCGGCACTGGTCGTGATGAGCGGAAAGGTGATCCCGAAGCAAGCCTCCTGACGGATGCGGCGGACCAGCTCGATTCCGGCGACGATATTGCCCCACTGATCGCTGCCCCCCATTTGCAGACAGCACCCGTAACGGTCGAAAAGTGTCAGGAAATCGTATGCCTGGAGCAACATGTAATTAAACTCGATGAAATTCAACCCTTCCTCGGAGTCCTCCAGCCGCATCCGGTAGCTTTCCGCCTTGATCATCCGGTTAACGCTGAAATGGCGGCCGATATCGCGGAGAAAGGCGATGTAGCCCAAGGGAACCAGCCACTCGGCATTGTTTAGCAAAAGCGCTTTGCCATCCGAAAAATCGATGAACCGGCCGAGCTGTGTTTTCAAGGCCCGGGCATTCGCATCGACATCGGCTTCGGTGAGAAACTGGCGCATTTCGGTCTTCCCGCTCGGATCCCCCACCAGACCGGTGCCGCCGCCGACGAGGGCAATGGGCCGATGGCCATGGCGTTGCATCTGCGCCAACGCCATGATCGGCACCAGGCTGCCCACGTGCAGGCTCGACGCCGTCGGATCGAACCCGATGTAACAGGTCTGCCCCGGCTCTTGGAACCGGGCGCAAAGGGGTTCGTCATGGGTCATGCCGTCGATGAATCCCCGTTCTCGCAACGTGTTGATGATACTACTCATATTCTCCCCATCGGTTTCACTCGGACACTATTTGTTGGCATATTCCACGGCCCGCGTCTCCCGGATGACCGTGACCTTGATCTGGCCGGGAAACGTCAAGGAATCTTCGATTTTGTGCGCGATGTCGCGGCTGAGCAAGGTGGAGTCTTCATCGGTGAGCTTTTCGCTTTCGACGATCACCCGCAATTCACGGCCGGCCTGAATGGCGTAGGTATTGGCCACTCCGCTAAAGGACTTGGCAATTCCCTCCAGGTCTTCCAGCCGCTTGATATAATTTTCGAGCATCTCCTTTCGGGCGCCGGGACGGGCGCCGGACAACCCGTCGGCGGCCTGCACCAGCAGATCGTAGACGGAACTCGGGGGCACATCCTCATGGTGGGCGGCAATGGCCTGGACCACTTTGGCCGCTTCACCGTATTTTTTGGCCAGCTTGGCGCCAATGGTCGCGTGGGGTCCTTCGACTTCGTGATCCACGGCCTTGCCCAGATCGTGCAGCAAGCCCATCCGTCTCGCCAATTTCTGGTTCAGTCCGAGTTCCGCGGCCATGATGCCGGTGAGGAAGCCGACTTCGATGGAGTGCTGGAGCACATTCTGGGCATAGCTGGTCCGATACTTCAGCCGTCCGAGATACATGTTCAATTCCGGGTGAATGCCGTGCACACCCAGGTCGAACGCGGCCTGTTCGCCGGCTTCCTTGATGGTGCCATCGACCTCCTCGCCCACCTTTTTGACGATATCTTCAATCCGGGCCGGATGAATCCGTCCGTCGGAGATCAATTTTTGCAGCGACAAGCGCGCGATTTCGCGGCGTACCGGATCGAACCCGGATAAGATGACGGCTTCAGGCGTATCGTCAATGATCAGATCAATGCCGGTTGCCGCCTCCAGTGCGCGGATGTTGCGGCCCTCACGACCAATGATGCGGCCTTTCATTTCATCGTTCGGAAGCTGCACCACCGAAACGGTCCGCTCCGCCACGTATTCGCCGGCGTAACGCTGGATGGCCGTGGCAATAATCTTTTTCGCTTTTTTATCGGCTTGTTCGAGTGCTTCGGTTTCGATACGTTTGATCAGTTTTGCGCCTTCGTAGCGCGCATCGTTTTCAATGGTGGTAAGCAGCAACGCCTTGGCTTGCTCGGTTGTCAGACCTGAAATTTTTTCAAGCTGTTGCCGTTGCGCTTCAATCATTTGTTGGCAGGTCTCCTCGTTCTTTTCCAAATCGGTTTCACGTTTTTGCAAGGTCCGCTCTTTTTTGATAAGATTCCGGTCCCGTTGTTCGATCTGTTCTGTCTTGCGATCGATCGTCTCCTCCTTTTCGATCAACCGGTTCTCCTTCTGATTCAGTGCCAGGCGGGTCTCGCGGGTCTCGGCGTCGAAATCGGACTTCATCTTCAACAGCCGGTCTTTCACTTCAAGCTTTGCCTCTTTCACCAGGGTCTCGGCTTGTTGCCGAGCCGTATCGACGAGGCGACGGGCTTCTGTTTCGGCTGTCTTGATCCGTTGCGAAAGACCTCTGGTCCGGATTCCATACGTTGCGGCCATGCCCACGAGAAAAGCGATGATACCAACGA
>JBJKPT010000195.1:0-4786 GCA_046706045.1 Desulfobacterales bacterium | reverse complement strand
CAATTTCCCTTCGCCGCGCCGTCGTTCCGTTGACCCTGGCTTGCCGGGTATGCTATGTCTCCCCGATGGTACCGGGACCCGCCGGAGCCCCGCGTGGTGACGTAGGCGGGTTCTCCGGTGCGTGATGGCGGTTGATCCCCGGTGGAGGGGCCGAGACCGGCATCGCTTTGGCACCATAGGGATATCGAGCCGTAAAATCAAACATTGGAGGGCATGCGATGAAAGAAGTTGTCGTTGTCGGCGGCTGCCGAACCGCGGTGGGTGCGTTTGGCGGCGGGCTGAAGACGGTTTCGGCGGTCGAACTGGGGGCAACGGTCATGAACGATCTGTTCAAGCGTCTGAACCTGAGACCGGTCGCCGATGGCCCCTTGCGTGCCCTGGGGCCGAAAGCCCTCAAAGGCCAGGAATATATCGAACTGGAAACCCGTGCCCGAGATTTCGACGACGCCGCGACCCCGGTGGTCATCGACGAAGTCATCATGGGCAACGTGCTCCAGGCCGGCCAGGGCCAGAACCCGGCCCGGCAGGCCATGATCCGCGCGGGAATCCCCAAGGAAACGCCGGCCATGACCGTGAACAAGGTCTGCGGTTCGGGACTCAAGGCCATTGCCGTCGGGGCCTCCGCCATCATGTGCGGCCAGGCCGAGGTGGTGGTCGCCGGCGGCATGGAAAACATGAGCATGGCGCCGATGGCCCTGCCCAAGGCGCGCTGGGGTTACCGGATGGAACTCACCGGTATCGGCGAAATCTGCGACCTCATGGTCTACGATGGCCTTTACGAGATTTTTTACGGATATCACATGGGGATCACGGCCGAAAACATCGCCGCGGCCTACCGCATCAGCCGGGAAGAGCAGGACGCCCTGAGCGTCCAGAGCCACCAGAGGGCCCGGCGGGCCATCGCGGAAGGCATTTTCGCCGCTGAAATCACCCCCATCACCATCCGGTCCCGCAAGGGCGATACGGTTTTCGCTACCGACGAGCGGCCCATGGACACGGACATGGAAAAGATGGCCAAGCTCAAGCCGGCGTTCAAGCCGGACGGTACCGTGACGGCGGGAAACGCTTCCGGCATCAACGATGGGGCGGCCGCCGTCCTTTTGATGAGTGCGGAAAAGGCCGCGGCCCTGGGGCTCGCCCCCGTGGTGCGGATCCGATCCTTTGCCAGCGGCGGCGTGGACCCGGCCTACATGGGGCTCGGCCCGGTGCCGGCCATTCGAAAGGCCCTTGGCGCCGCCGGTCTCACCATCGGCGACGTTGAGATGATCGAACTCAACGAGGCGTTTGCGGCCCAGGCCATCGGCTGTTTCCGGGAATTCGGCATTCCCGGCGAAAAGCCGAACGCGCTGGGTTCCGGTATTTCGCTGGGGCATCCCATCGGCTGCACCGGGGCCCGCCAGATGGTCACCGGGATCCACCAGATGCGGCGCAACGGCTACGGCACGGGGCTCATCAGCATGTGCATCGGCGGCGGGATGGGCATGGCCATGGTCATCGAAAAGTAAGGAGAAACCGGCAAGATGGACATCGGCAGAAAATTGGGCATCCTGGTGGTGAGCGGGGTTGCGGCCATCGTCGGCGGCGGCATCACCTTCGCCCTGACCCATGACTACATTTCCGTGACCGTTTACGAAATCCTTCTTTACGCCGCGGTCGGTGCATTCATCAGCAAGTAATCCAATCGCCAAAAAGCGCCTCGTGTGACGGGGCGCGGGAAACGTCAATGCAAGAAACGGATGTCCCCATCGAATCGACATCGCCCTCCGGCATCAGCATCGAGAAGGAGATGCGAAAATCCTATCTCGATTACGCCATGAGCGTCATTATCGGGCGCGCCCTGCCCGATGTGCGCGACGGGTTGAAGCCGGTGCACCGGCGCGTCCTGTTCGCCATGCGGGAGCTGAAAAACGACTGGAACAAGCCGTACAAAAAATCGGCCCGCATCGTCGGGGACGTGATCGGCAAATACCACCCCCACGGCGACACGGCGGTCTACGATACCATTGTGCGCATGGCCCAGGATTTTTCCATGCGCTATCCCCTCGTGGACGGGCAGGGCAACTTCGGCAGCATCGACGGCGACCCGCCCGCGGCCATGCGCTACACCGAGGTCCGCATGCAGCATCTCGCCCACCAGATGCTCGAGGACCTCGACAAGGACACCGTCGATTTCACCCCTAACTACGACGAATCGTTGACGGAACCGGCGGTGCTGCCGAGCCGGTTTCCGACCCTTCTGGTCAATGGCTCCTCCGGGATCGCCGTGGGCATGGCGACAAATATTCCGCCTCACAACCTCTCGGAGATCATCCGGGGGATTTATGCCGTCATCGACGATCCCGACATCGCCATCGACGAGCTGATCGCACGCATCCCCGGCCCCGATTTTCCCACCGCCGGCATCGTCTACGGCACCCGCGGGATCTACGAGGCCTACACCACGGGCCGCGGCATCATCCGGGTGCGGGCGCGGGTCGAGATCGAAAAGGAAAAACAGACCCAACGGGAGACCGTGGTGGTCACCGAACTGCCGTACCAGGTGAACAAGGCGCGGTTGATCGAAAAGATCGCCGGCATGGTCCAGGATAAGCAGATCGAAGGCATCCGCTACGTTCGCGACGAATCCGACCGCGACGGGCTGCGGGTGGCGATCGGCATCAAAAAAGACCACATGTCCGAGGTCGTCATCAATCAGCTCTTCAAGCACACCCAGATGGAAAACAGCTTCGGCATCATTTTCCTCGCGGTGGTGGACGGCCGGCCGGAGCTTTTGAACCTCAAACAGCTGCTCGTTCATTTCATCGACCACCGGAAGGTGGTCATCATCCGCCGGACCCGTTTCGAGCTGGAAAAGGCCGAGGCCCGGGCCCACATTCTCGAGGGGCTGAAGATCGCTCTCGAAAATCTCGATGCCGTGGTGGCCATGATCCGCAAATCCCCCACACCGGCCGTCGCCAAGACACGGCTCATGGAGGGGTTCGGCCTGACGGACATCCAGGCCCAGGCGATCCTCGACATGCGGCTGCAGCGGCTGACCGGGCTGGAGCAGGACAAGATCCTCGAAGAATATGCCGAGATCCTGAAAGCCATCGCCCGCTACAAGGAAATCCTTGGAAGCGAGCGGCTGGTGCTCGACATCATCCAGGAGGAACTGGCCGAGGTCGACCGGGAATTCGGCGATGACCGGAGAACCGAGATCACCGAGGCCACGGGCGAGATCACCCTGGAAGACATGATCGCCGAAGAAGACATGGTGGTCACCATCACCCGCGGGGGCTACATCAAGCGAAACCCGATTTCGCTCTATCAAAGCCAGCGCCGGGGCGGCAAGGGCAAGACCGCCATGGGCACCAAGGAAGAAGACTTCGTCGAGCGTCTCTTCGTGGCCAACTCCCATCACACGTTCCTGTTCTTTACCAACAAGGGAAAGGTCTACTGGCGAAAAGTTTACGCGATTCCCCAGTCCGGCCGGGCCAGTGTCGGAAAAGCCATCGTGAACCTTCTCGACATGGAACCGGACGAGAAGCTTTCCACGGTGCTCTCGGTGGAAGATTTCGAACCCGGCCGGTTCATCCTCATGGCGACGAAGAACGGGCTGGTGAAAAAGACCGATCTCATGGCCTACAGCCGGCCGCGGGCCGGAGGGATCATCGCCTTGGACCTGGTCGAAGGCGACGAGCTGATTGCCGTGCGGATCACCGACGGCACCAGGAACGTTTTTCTGAGTTCGGCCGGCGGCAAGGCCATCCGCTTTCATGAATCGGAGATCCGCACGGCCGGGCGCGTGTCCCGGGGCGTGCGCGGGCTTCGGCTCGACGCCGGGGATCACATCGTGGGCATGGAAGTGCTCTCCTATGGCGAGACCCTTTTTACCGTCACCGAAAACGGTTTCGGCAAGCGCACCTCCATCGATGCCTACCCGGTCCAGAAGCGCGGCGGCATGGGGGTCATCACCATCAAGACAAACGACCGCAACGGCGCGGTGGTGGCCATTCTTTTGGTGGAAGACGATGACGATCTGATGCTGATGACCGACAGCGGCATTCTGATCCGCATGCCGATCCAGAGCATTTCCGTGATCAGCCGAAATACCCAGGGCGTGAAGTTGATCGAGATGCGTCCGGGGGAGCGGGTGATCGGCGCGGCGCGGATCGCGGAAAAAGATGAAGAGGAAAATGGCGGGGAAAACGGCGATGACCTCTGATCGATATCCCGTGCATCCACGCATCGGCGTGGTGGGGGCCGGCAGCTGGGGGACCGCCCTCGCCGATCTTTTGGCCCGCAACGGATACCGTGTCGATTTGTGGGTGTTTGAAACCGATGTATGCGCCGGGATTGCCACGACGCACGAAAATACGGTGTTTCTTCCCGGGTTTCGCCTGTCGGAGAACCTTGTGCCCACCAACGATCTGGAAGCGGCGGTCGGCCAAAAAGATCTCGTTCTGATCGTCGTGCCGTCCCATCTCGTGAGGGAGATCTCCACCCGGATGGCACCGGCGATCGACCCGGAGACGGTTCTGGTATCGGCCGCCAAGGGGATCGAAATCAAGACCCACCTGACCATGACCGGGGTCCTGGCCCAGACGGTTCCCCTGATTCCGGCCCAGCGGACGGCGGCGATTTCCGGCCCGACGTTTGCCAGAGAAGTGGCCGCCGGGGTACCGACGGTGATCACGGCCGCGGCTTTCTCGGATGCGGTGGCCCGGTATGTTCAGGAGGTGTTCGCCACGGATTATTTCCGCGTCTATGCGAGCCATGACACCGTCGGTGTCGAACTGGGCGGCGC
>JBJKPT010000194.1:0-5874 GCA_046706045.1 Desulfobacterales bacterium | reverse complement strand
AAACGGCAAATGCTCCGGGAGGAACTTTACCCGGGCATCCGGAACCTGAGTCGCCGCTTTCGCCACCTGATCAACGTCGGCAGCGTGGGTCAGCCCCGGGACGGCTCCGCCCAGGCCAAATACGTGATCCTTGACCACGACGCGTGGGCCGTCGAGGTCTGCGGCATTTCCTACGATACGGCGGCCGCGGCCCGGAAAATCATCGCCGCCGGCCTGCCGGAATCCCATGCAAGGCGGCTTGGCTGAAATGAAACGCATCGGAAAATACACGGTCTGCGGACTCCTCGGCCGCGGGGGCATGGGAAGGGTCTACAAGGTCGAAATCCCTGCCATCGGCCTGGTTCTGGCACTGAAGCGGCTGGAACCGAACCCGTACCTCACGACCCTTCTCGGCAGGGACCGGGTTCGGGCCCTGTTTGTCGAAGAAGCCCGCACCATGGTCCGGCTGCGGCACCCGCACGTGGTGGACGTGTTCGATTTTGAAGACGCCGCCGACGCACCGTTTTATACTATGGCCTTTTACGGACACGACCTCGGCACCACCATCGGAGAGACCTTTCGCACGGAATCGGCGTCCCGGATCATCGCCGTGGAAAAGGCCATCGATTATACCGACCAGGTCCTTTCGGGTCTCGCCCGGCTGCACGAGGCCGGTATCGTGCACCGGGACATCAAACCCTTCAATGTCCTGATCACCGAACAGGACACGATCAAGATCTGCGATTTCGGCCTTTCCAAACTTCGGGGCGAATCCGTTCCCACACCGGGCAATCTGAAGATCGGCACGCCGTACTATGCGGCGCCGGAACAGGAAGCCGAGCCCGACCGGGTCGACGCCCGGGCCGACCTCTATTCGGTGGGCATGATGCTTTTTCGGATGGTGACCGGCACCCTGCCCGGTCTGTCCAAAACCCCCGGCGGCCGGATCCGGGCCGATCTCGGCACCGACTGGGCGGTTTTTTTTGAACGGGCCCTGGCCCGGCAACCCGGGGACCGATTCGAAAACGGCGATGCCATGCGGCGGGCCCTGGATCGCCTGGGCAAAAAATGGCGGGACGATCGGGACCGCGCCTGCATGCTCGTGCCCTCGCCGCCGGCACCTGCCGGCCCATCGGCGTTGAATTCGCCGGTGCGCACGCGACCGTTGAAGGTGCTCGATGCCGATACGGCAAAACGGATCTTCGGCCTCGATTCCCTGTGGCGCCCGATTCGTTATGCCGATCCCGGCATGTTCCACCCGGAAGCGGGGGGAATCGTCCGCGGTCCGTCCGGACGCGTCTGGCAATGGTCCGGTTCCGCCTATCCCATGACGTTTTCCGATGCCAAACGGGCCGTCGCCGAGCTCAACGTCCGCGGGCTTGCCGGTCGCAACGACTGGCGGCTTCCGACCATCGACGAATTGCTCGGGATTCTCACTCCGCCGGAAACCGGAGAACACCTGTGCATCGATCCGGTTTTCGATCAACGGCAGCGCTGGTTGTGGAGCGCGGATCGACGATCGTTCACTTCGGCATGGTACGTGAGCCTTCCCCTGGGTTTCGTCGCGTGGCAGGATTTCAACGGTCTGAATTACGTCAAAGCCGTCTGCGGCGGCCCATTGAGCGACGGGTAGGCAGATAAACCTTTGAATTTCTATCTCAAAGAAATATAATACAGCCAAATTGGATCAACCTATGGCAACCACCATCACAAAATCCGTGCTGTTCGTCGACGATGACCGCATCCTGCGGCATCTGATCCTGAAGAAACTGGACGGCTACGCCCAGCAATTTCGCATCGTCCTGGCCGGGGACGGCGCCGAAGCCATGGAC
This sequence comes from Desulfobacterales bacterium, assembly GCA_046706045.1. Classification (GTDB taxonomy): domain Bacteria; phylum Desulfobacterota; class Desulfobacteria; order Desulfobacterales; family JBDRRP01; genus JBJKPT01. Next base: position 4,063 of record JBJKPT010000194.1, on the reverse strand, counting down.
CTGTTGAGACGGGAGTCGATTTCCCTCGTGATCACGGATCTTCAAATGCCCGGAACGGACGGCTTCGCCCTGATGGCCCACATGTCCGAACAATACCCGGACATTCCCGTCATCGTCCTCACGGCCTTCGGCACGCCCCAGGCCAAGAAATGGGTGCTGGATCGAGGGGCCATCGGGTTCATTGAAAAGCCCTTTGTGGTCGAGGATCTCGGCCAAATGATCCTCGATGTCCTCAAGCGGGAGACCGAGGGCGGCACCCTGCAGACCATACCGACGCCTATTTTTCTTCAGCTTGTCGAAATGGAACAAAAAACCTGCACGATCCGCGTCAACAACCGGGAGACCAAAAAAACGGGCGTGCTCTTTTTTTCTGCCGGCGAGCTGATGGATGCCCGGTTTCTCAACATGTACGGAGAGACGGCCGCCTACGAGATCCTCTCCTGGGACCGTGTGTCCCTGTCCATTCAGGATACCTGCGTGATCCAGGAAAAACACATCGAGGGCACGCTGCAGGCCGTCATGTTCGAAGCCATGCGGCGCAAAGACGAAACCCGGTCCGGCGGCACCGGCATTTCCGACATGGACGAGGACCCGGCCGGGCCGGACGCGCCGCCGGTCGAAGCCGCGCCGGATTCCCCTTACCGCAACGCCCTGGATGCGATCCGGGCCGAACGCGGCGGGCTTGTGGCCATCAATACCGGAGACGATTGGAACGGACTGCTGACCGGCGCGAGGCAACTCGGCACCGCGCTTGGCGCCGGCTCTCTGAAAGCCTGTTACATCAAGACCGAAACCTCCGGAGACCGGGTGTTGTACCCGACGCAGCCGGCGACCATCGTCGACCTGGAATCCACGTGTCCCCGGGACCTCATACGGAAATTGCTCTATGAACGCCTTGTTCCGTGAAGTCAAAGAAATCCATGATGTCAAGGGAATCCTGCTCATTTCCCTGGACGGACGGCTCGTGTACCAGGACCTCGACCCCCCGATGCCGGAGACGCTCGGCGATGTCGATTGGAAGTCCTTGTCCCGGTCGATGACACCGGTCTCCGAGGCCGAACTCGTGTTCGAGCGGTATCGTCTCTTTGCGCGTCGCACGGATTTCGGCTGTCTGGTCGTGATCATGGGATGGGAAGCCGTCATTGCCATGGTGCGGCTGAAGTGCAATGAAATCAAATTGCAGTGAGAGGGTACGTCCAAGGGGAACCATTCATTCCAGGCCGCTTTGAAAATGCCGAATTGGATTCCATCATCCAAGGACGGCGAGCTTTTTGATCAACGAGCGATTGGCGATCCCTCAACGATCAAAATGAACGGCGGACCCGTGCATGGCCGCCGTCAGGCTATTTTCAGACGGGCGCTTTGGGGCGATTTATGGATATTCAACCAAAATTCAAGGAAGCGGAACTCTATTACACCCACGGGCTGCTCCAGGAGTCCCTTCAGATTTTTGAAGACCTTCTTTCCGCCAGCCAGGGAGCCGATGAAAAGCTTGCGGGGACCATCCGCGAGCGGATCGAAACGATCAAAAAGGACATCCATGCCTACGACACCACCGATACCGCCCTGAGTTCGGAAGAAGCCTCCATTGTGAGCGAATCCTTGTCCATGGAAACCAGCCCGAAGGAAATCCTGACCGGGGCGCGCTCGTTGTCCGAGCTGGGCATGCACAAGGAGGCCGCCGCCGAATATGGACGTCTGCTTACCAGCCAAATCGACATCGCCGAGATCATGCCCGGGTTGATGGATTCGCTGTTCGCCATCCATCCTCCGTCCCGGGTCATCGACCAGGTGAACAAAATCATCGCCGAAAACCACCTTGCCGAGACACGGGTGGCGGAAATTAAATTCTTCCTGGGCAAATCCCTCACGGATCGTGACCAAAAGGAGCTGGCCCTGGAGTTGTTCGAGTCGGTAAAAAAAATGGATCCGGAATATCCCGAGATCGACAAGGCCATCGAGGAGGCCATTGCCTCGGCCGGATACGAGTCGCGCTACGACTACCTGCTCAAATACAAGATCGTCAACACCATCCAGCTCCAGAATGCCCTCGGCATTTCAAAAAAAAGCGGGAAAAGCGTCGAATTCGTCCTGATTGAAAATTTCAATATCCCCAAGGAAGAAATCGGCAAATCCCTCACCCTGTTTTACCGTTGCCCGTTCAAAAGCTTCGACCCGTCTTGGGAAGCGCCCTTCGAATTGATCCGCAAGCTGAAAAAAACATTTCTCATCCAAAACGCATGGGTTCCCTTGACCTGGGACTTGAACGGGGTGGAAATCCTCATCGACGACCCGACGGACCTGCTCAAGACCGATCAGATTCCGGCCCTGATCAACTCCAAGAAGCTGATCTTTTCGGTAGGCATCCGCGAGGATATCGAAAAAACCGTCCGGGCCTTTTTTGAAGGCGGAGCCCAGGACGGCGCAGAAGGCGCCGAAGCCGAGGACGCGGAAGACGATTACGAGCTGATGCCCGCCATCGACTTCGAAGAAGAGGACGACGACGAGGATGGCCAATACGAGGAAGTCAATGAATCCTCGGGCCAGATCGTGCGCCTGGTGGACCAGATCCTCATTTCCGCCTACCGGAAAGGCTGCTCGGATATCCACGTCGAGCCCTCCATGGTGACCAAAAAAACTTCGATCCGATACCGCATCGACGGGGTGTGCCAGGAGGTGCTCCAGGTGCCCAACAGCAATGCCCGGGCCCTGTTGTCGCGGCTGAAGATCATGGCCGGCCTCGACATCGCCGAGCGCCGCCTGCCCCAGGACGGAAAGATCAAATTCCGGCGAAAAGGCGTTCGGCCGTTCGAGCTGCGGCTGGCCACCCTGCCCACCTCCGGCGGGTTCGAGGACGCGGTGCTCCGGATCCTCGCCGAGTCCGGGGCCATGAAGATCGAAGAGATGGGCATGAACGAGCGCAACCTCTCGCTGATGAAAAAAATCATCGTCCAGCCGTACGGCCTGGTGCTGGTGGTGGGTCCCACGGGCTCCGGCAAAACCACGACCCTGCATGCCTGCCTCGGTTACATCAACAAGCCGGGGGTAAAAATCTGGACCGCGGAAGATCCCGTGGAAATCACCCAGCACGGCCTGCGTCAGGTCGAGGCCAAGCCCAAAATCGGCCTCGACTTTCCGCGCATCATGCGGGCGTTTCTGCGCGCCGATCGGGATATCATCATGATCGGTGAAATGCGCGACCACGAGACCGCGGCCATCGGGATCGAAGCCTCGCTCACCGGCCACCTCGTCTTTTCCACCCTGCATACCAACAGTGCCCCGGAAACGGTCACCCGGCTGCTCGACATGGGGTTGAACCCATTGAATTTCTCCGATGCGTTTCTCGGGGTCCTGGCCCAGCGGCTCATCCGGCGGCTCTGCAAATCCTGCCGGAAAAAATACCATCCCACCGAGGAGGAATTCCAGGACCTGGTCCAGGATTACGGCGAAACCGCCTTCCGCGCCCTGGGCGTCGAATACGGTCCGGATACGAAGCTTCACAAGATCAAGGGCTGCGAGGAGTGTTCGAACACCGGTTACCGCGGACGGCTCGGCGCTCATGAGTTGATGTACGGCAGCAAGGAGGTCAAACGGCTGATCAAGCGGGAGGCCGAAACCGAGGCCTTGTTCGAAAAATCCTCCGAAGAGGGCATGACCACCATCCGGCAGGACGCCCTCACCAAGGTCCTCCAGGGGCTTACCGACGTCGACGAAGTGCGGCGCGTCTGCATCAAGTGACGGCGAGGCGGTTGAAAGGCGATCGACACGCATCCGCCGCACCCGGCCGGAGGAAGACGGCCCGTTCCCCGGCGATCCGCACGGGGCCCCATCCTTTCATGCCGTTTCACGGCCACTGGGGATCCGAGGTGATTTGAGGATCCCCCGGGCGGATAAACCCGACATTGACGTTTTTGATCTGGACGGTCTGGGTCGCGCTGCCGGTGGCCTCGGTGAAGCCGAAGAGAAACGTATTGAAACTCGCCTGATCGGCGGCGGAAAGTTCGAAATCCTGCTCCATCATCGCCGGCTTGGCCGCGTAGGCCACCCGGGTGTCCTGAAAGTA
>JBJKPT010000193.1:0-2378 GCA_046706045.1 Desulfobacterales bacterium | reverse complement strand
CTCCAGGTGGCGAGCCGGGGTTATGTGATGCAGACCGGACGCATTGTGCTGCACGACAGCTCAGAGAATCTGTGCGAAAACGAGATAGTGCGCAAAGCATACCTGGGAGAGTCATGATCGAGAAGGGCACCTGTTCGGTCTTGAAGAAGCTTTGTTGACGAAATGGACTTTGCACCGGTTAAAGCCTTTTGCTGCTTGCATAGCAACCTTGGCGGTTGAAACGCATCGTTCGCTTCTTCTCCTTATCACGGGCATTATGGAATCACCCGCATCGCCTTTATCATCAGCTCAAACGGCTTCCAATTGGATGCCGCCTGATCGATCGTTCCGGCCATGTAAAGATTCTTCTCCTCGGAATAGTAGAGAAAGGAACCGGTGGAACCGGAATGCCCCCACAACGGTGAAACGTGCAACGCCTTCAAAGCGAACCGGGGCAGCGAAAAATACATCGTTCCATACCCGTATCGAAGCGGAAATCGCCATTTGTGCCAGCGGTACATCAACTTCAGCGTCTGCTTGCCGACGATCCGGCCGACGTGCAAGGCCTTGAGAAAGACGATCATGTCTTGCGCCGTCGAAACGATGCCGCCGTCCGCCCAGTAGGCCCCGTTCGAGCGCATGCGGGTGATGTCGCGATCCTTGTAGAAGACATCCGCGGGTGCCGAGGTCGCCGGCAGCGCCGGTTTCGAGCGTCCGATCATCCACGTGTGATCGAGACCGAGGGGGCGGAAGAAAAACTCCCCGAACACTTCGTGAAGCGGTTTGCCGGTTACGGCTTCGATCACCTTTCCCAGCAGCAGATAGTTCGTGTCCGAGTAAGAAACGCCCGCCCCCGGAGGGAAATTCGGCTTCAGATAGGTTCGCAACCGTTCGATCAATTGATCGACCGTCCAACGGATTCCAGGGCTTCCCAGAAACACCTCGAAAAGGTTCTTCCCCCCTTTGGGTCTTTCCGAGTAGTAATCCGCGATCCCCGAGGTATGCGACAACAACTGCGCGATGGTGATTTCGTTGGAGTAATCCCTTCCATGGTAGACGTCGATGCCCCGGATGAGCGACGCCGGAAGGTATTTGGCCATGGGATCGTTTAAAGAAAGCAGCCCTTTTTCGTACAACCGCATGACGGCCGTAGCGGTGAAAAGCTTGGTGATGCTTGCGATATAAATCGGCGTGTCCCGGGTCATGGGCACCCGGCCGGCCGGCTGCGCGAAGCCCGCGGCCCCGGACCAGGAAAAGGAGCCGTCTCCCTTGGCCACCGCCAGCACGCAGTTCTTTACGGATCCGTCCGTCATCACAAGGTTGGAGACCAGGGAATCCAGCCGTTCCTTCAAATGATCCGGCGGCGGCGGGGTCAATTGGGAGCGCAGGGAAAACCATGCCACGGCGATGACGATGACCAGCAGCGCGACCGCTTTCAGAATTCGTCTCATTTTCCCAAGTTATCCCCCGAGATGTTCCCGGACGATTTTCAAGACCCGCCGCAGGGGCTCGGCGGCACCCCAGAGGAGCTGCTCGCCGACCGTAAAAAGGGTCAGGTATTCCGGGCCGATCCTCAGTTTCCGGATCCGGCCCACCGGGACTTTCAAAGTACCGGTGACATCCGCCGGGGTCAGGCGTTTGAGGGTCTCCTCCCGGGTGTTCGGGATCACCCGGACCCAGTCGTTTCCCCCGGCGAGGATCGCGGTGATTTCCTCCAGCGGGATGTCTTTCTTGAGCTTGATGGTCAATGCCTGGCTGTGGCAGCGCATGCTGGCGACCCGGACGCAGACGCCGTCGATGGGGATTGGCGGATTGCAGCCGAGGATCTTGTTGGTCTCGGCAAAGCCTTTCCACTCTTCCCGGGTCTGGCCGCCGGGCATGGGCTTGTCGATCCAGGGGATGAGGCTTCCGGCCACCGGCGCACCGAAATGCTCGATCGGGAATTCCGGTCCGGTCATGGTGTCGAGGACCCGGCGATCGATATCGAGGATGGCCGATGCCGGATCTTCGATCAGGGCCTTGGCATCGGCGCCGATCCGCCCCATCTGGGCCACGAGTTCGCGCATGTTCTGGGCGCCGGCCCCGGAAGCGGCCTGGTAGGTCATGGAAGTGATCCATTCCACAAGTCCCCGGGCGAAAAGGCCGACCACCCCCATGAGCATCAGGCTGACCGTGCAGTTTCCGCCGATGAAATCCTTCCAGCCCCGGGCGAGGGCCGCATCGATCACGGCGCGGTTGACCGGATCGAGCACGATGGTGCTCTCCGGCGCCATCCGCAGGGCCGACGCCGCGTCGATCCAATAGCCCTTCCAGCCGTCGGCCCGAAGCTTCGGGAAGACGTTCTGGGTGTGATCACTTCCCTGACAGGTCACGACGATGTCAAGGTTGCGAAGGGCCTT
>JBJKPT010000192.1:0-4539 GCA_046706045.1 Desulfobacterales bacterium | reverse complement strand
TGGGGCATGGTCTGATCGGTGATGACCAGATCAAACCGTTCCGGTGATGCCCGGAACCGTTCCAGGGCCGCAGCGGCGGAACGCGCGGTGGTCACCGCATACCCGAGCCGCTCGAGGATGTTCTGCTCCAACTCCAGAAGGGATTCGTCATCGTCCACGATGAGGATCGATACGCATCCCCGGGGGATGATACCCATGGTTTCCACGGGGGTCTCTTCGGCATGGGAATCGATCAAGGGCAGCAACACATGGAACATGGCCCCCTTGCCCGGCTGGCTGTAGGCGGTCACCGCTCCGCCGAGGTTCTTGACGATTCCGTGCACCACAGACAAACCCATGCCCGTGCCTTCGTCCACCCGCTTTGTCGTGAAAAAGGGATCGAAAATCCGGTCCATCACCTCCGGGGCGATCCCCTTGCCCGTATCCATCACACTGAGCACCGCGTAGCGTCCGGAAGCGAGATCCTCGCCCGTTGGTTTGTCGGTGTCTTGAAGTTCCATTTCCGTGAGCCCGATCTCCAGTATTCCGCCGGTCTCCTTCATGGCGAACGCCGCATTGGTGCACAGGTTCATGAGGACCTGATTGATCTGGGAGAGATCCGCCAGGATGGTCAGGGGCCGATCGGGAAGGCAGCGCCGGATTTCGATGGTGGCCGGCAGGCTGGAGCGCAGCAGTTTGAGGGATTCCTTGATGATGGCATTCAGGATCAGCGGCTTTTTTTCCTGAACGGTTTGCCGGCTGAAATTCAAGACCTGGGAGACCAGTTCCTGGGCCCTCCGGCAGGCGGTCTCCACCCGATCGAGATAGCCTTGGGCCTGGATTCCGGCGGCGACGATCTCTGCTTTGGCCAATTCCGTGTTGCCTGAAATGATCCACAGGATGTTGTTGAAGTCGTGGGCGATGCCAGCGGCAAGGGTCCCGACGGCTTCCATCTTCTGGGAATGAAGCAGCTGGGCTTCAAACTTCTTTTTTTCCAATTCGGCGAGCACTTCCTGGGTCACGTTCAGGGTTGTGACGATCGCACCTTCCGAAAAGGGGGTGATGTAAACGGACAAATACCTGCGTCGGTACGGCAGCCGCAAAAACGCTTTCGGCTCGCCGGTCCGGATGCTCTCGAGAAGTTCTCTGCGCATGTCGATGGAATGGCTGCCGGCAAAATCGATGGTGTAGAGCCTGTCGCCGATTCGAGGGGAGCGGCCGGCCGATCCACTTTTACGGTCCTGAGGCCGGTTCTGGTTGAAGTCGGTTACCCGGCCGTCACGGTCCACGAGGATGATGTCAAAGGGGCTGTTTTGGAAAAGGGCGTCGAGACGTTCGACGCCATGTTTCAGGGTATCGTCGCCGGTGTGCGGCCGGGAAGGGGCGGTGATGGTGGCGACGACGGCCTCTGCATTGCCGGCAACCGGCGCCAGGTCTGCGTTTACAAAATGCAAAACTCCGTCGGCAACCGACGGCAAGGGGATCGCAACGGTCTCCGTGCCCGATCCCCCCCGCACGCGGCCGACGGCGTCACGAAAAGCTTGGGCAATTTGAACGGAAAACACGGTCTCCAAGGGGGCAGGGACCGCTTCAATGCCGAACAAGGCCCGCAGGGCCGGGTTGGCGTACACGATGCGACCGATCGTGAACAGTCCGATGGCGGTGCCCGTCGATTCCACGAGGCCGCGAAAGTCAATCGGAACAGCGGTGGCGCCTTCCGACGGAGCCGGACCCGTCGGTGACGCCTGGGGCGATTTTGCAGTCACGTCGCACGGCCTCAGCATGCTCATGGTGAACAGGTTCGCCATCCTTTGCGCCGAAACTCCAATCGGGCGTATTGAGGCAAACGCTTATTGAATTGTTGATTTTTTGTGTGCGCATCGCAGTTGCGATTTTTTTTCTGTTGATACCGTCGATGGCCCTGAGTTGTCAAATGATCTCGGAACCTGGACCGGATCGTTTTTTGCATAAGGTGACGGTTGCCCATCCAGGATCGGCAATCGTGCCCGCGTTCCGGGCGGATTGGCGGATTGAAGTGCAGGAATAGCGTGCTATTTTGAAGGTCCGGATCGAATCGCCCGACGCGGAAATCGCGTAAAGGGGCCGATAGTGGATGGACTCGATCCGGTCCGGCCGGAAAAACCGGCGTTCGTGCGCCGATCGACCGGATCCAAACCAAATTGTAAATGTTTCGCACCGATCGGCTCTTTTGACGGCGCCGCCGCCAATCAGGCTTCTTGGGGGGCCCATGAACCAGCAAAACGAACACCCGACGATCGAACAACTCCAAAGGGAAATCAATCGCCTCCAGGAAGTCGAAAGGACGTTGCATCAACGGGAGCGTCAGCTTCAGGCCCTCATCAACAATATTCCGGGTGTGGTGTTTCGGGCACGGGTCATCGATGACGACCGCTGGGAAATCGATATGCTCAGCGAAGATTTCCGGCGCTTTACCGGATATTCGCCCACGACCTTCATCGGCCCAAAGGCCCGCCCCTTTTCGGAAATCGTCCACCCCGACGACCGGCAGTTCATGACCGTCGCCACCCGGGAGGCCATCCGCAAGGGCCAAGGTTACGCGATCGAGTACCGCATCCGCCACCGCAACGGCTGCATCCGGTGGGTGTCGGAAAAGGGGCATGTCTCGGAATACCCCTATTCCGGCCGGTGGTTGGAAGGGGTGGTCATCGACATCAGCGAACAGAAACACGCCGAATCCATCAACCGGACCCTCTATGCCATTTCCAATGCCGTCAACACCACCGAGAACCTCGACGAACTCTACCGGTCCATCCACCGGGCACTCAGGCCCATCATCGATGTGCGCAATTTCTTCATCGCCACCTACAACCGCGACGAGCGCCGCCTCCGGTTTCCGTTCTACGTGGACGAGATCGACGCGAGCTGCCGGATCGGCGACGCGTTCACCGAGACCAATTCCCTGAGCGGCGAAGTCATCCGAACCCGCAAACCGCTTTTTCTCAGACGGCAGGCCCTGGAACGGCGCGCGGCCGATCTACAGGTCCAGGGCACCCTGCCCCAGGTCTGGCTGGGGGTTCCCCTGATGACCGAGGGCGAGGTGATCGGCGTCATGGCCGTACAGAGCTACACCGACCCGGATCTTTTCACGCGAAACGACATGCACCTGCTGCATTCCGTCTCCGACCAGGTGGCGCTTGCGATTCACCGCAAACAGACCGTTGCGGCCTTGGAAGACAGCGAGCGGCGCTACCGAAGCACCTTTGAAACAATCCCGGACCCCATCACCATCACTCGGCGCGCCGACGGCCGCTATCTTTATGTGAACGACGGATTCTGCTCGACCTTCGGATTCCGGCGCGACGAGGTGATCGGACGTACGCCCCGAGATCTCGGCATCTTTGAAAATCAGGAGGACCGGGACCGGCTGCACAACACCGTGGGCGACGCCGGCACGGTATCCGGCTATGAAATCCGGCTTCGCCGTAGAGACGGGGCGGGCTTGGATTTCCTTTGTTCCTCGCGGCCGTTGCGGATCGGCGACGAGGACTGCCTGGTCTTCATCGGAAAGGACATCTCCGCGGCGCGACGGATGGAAGCGGAAAAAGCGCGCCTCGAAGAACAGCTCTGGCAAGCGCAGAAGATGGAGGCGGTCGGAACGCTTTCCGGAGGCATTTCACACGACTTCAACAACCTGCTGATGGGTATCCAGGGAAACATCTCCCTCATACTCATGACGACGGCCCTGGATCATCCTCACCATCGCAAGCTAAAAAACATCGAAGACTACGTCGCGAGGGGCGCCGAACTCACCCGCCAACTTCTCGGGTTTGCCCAAGGCGGCAAATACGAAGTCCGGCCCGCCGACATCAACGCCGTGCTGGCCCGGGCCGTCACGATGTTCGGACGGGCCAAAAAGGAAATCCGCATCCACCAGGACCTGGTGGCGGAACCGTGGACCGTTGAGGTCGACCAGGGGCAGATGGAACAGGTCCTCTTAAACCTCTTCGTCAACGCCTGGCAGGCCATGCCAGACGGCGGAGAATTGTCATTATCCACCCAAAACATCGAACTCGATCGTATGCAGACCGAACCCTTCGGACTGGCCCCGGGGATGTTCGTCCAGGTTTCCGTTGCCGACACGGGGCACGGCATGGATGAGAACACCCGACAGCGGGTCTTCGATCCGTTTTTCACCACCAGGGAAATGGGTCGCGGTACCGGGCTCGGGTTGGCCTCGGCCTACGGCATCATCAAAAATCACGGAGGGTTCATCACGGTGCGAAGCACCCCGGGAAGGGGCACGATCTTTGCGTTTTTTCTTCCGGCCGCCCGACGCGCGGCCAAGGTGAGCGGCTCCACGGCGAGCGAATCGATTCCCTCCGGAACGGAAACCGTTCTCCTGGTCGACGACGAGGCCATGATCCTCGACGTGGGCAAGCAGTTGTTGGAGCGCCTCGGTTACACGGTGATCACCGCCGACAGCGGGACGGCGGCCATCGAGCGCTTCGACGCCAACCGCGACCGGATCGCGCTGGTCATTCTGGACATGATCATGCCGGACATGATGGGCGGCGAGGT
>JBJKPT010000191.1:0-6119 GCA_046706045.1 Desulfobacterales bacterium | reverse complement strand
GGTCCTGACGGGCCAGGGCCGCCGAGGAAACCGCCAGGGCGTACGCCTGCCGATCGGCCGGGGCGGTCGCGAATCGAACCAGGGGCTGCTTTTGCCGAACGGCCTCGCCCACCCGGGCCGCCACCGCCTCGATCCGGCCGTCCCGGGGCATCACCAGGTGCACCACCCGGCTCGCATCATACGCCACGGTCCCGTAGCAGGGGATGGTGTGGCTGAGTTTCTCCCGTACCGGCAGCGCGGTGCGGATCCGAACGCTCACGGGCGGCTCGGCGGAGGCTGCCGCGGCAAGTCCCAGAATCGGTCCCATGGCCAGGAACATCATCAACATTCGCTTCCCCATGGATGTCATTTCCCTTTCGACGGTATGTTGAACCCCAGCAACGTTTCCAGGGCGAGATCCTGTTCGTCCAGGCGCTGCTCGATGTTCAGCGCATCGAGTTGCCGGTTGAATGCCGCGGTGCGCAGGTTGATGTAAATCATTTCATCGATGGTGCCGCGCTTGTAGAGGTCGGCCGCGGCATGGATTCGGCGCTCCAGGTCCCGGACGTCTTGCCGGGCCATGGCCAGCCGTTGTTCGAGCAAACGGCGCTCGCCCAGGATTTTTTCGATGGCGGTCTCCGATTGGTCGAGCCGGATGCGGAATTCGTCGTCCAGGCGCTTGCGGGTGGCCTCGGCCACGGCGATGTTTCCGCGGTTGCGGTTGAAGAACGGAAGCCCCACGGTCACGGCGAGCCCCACCGTGTAGACATCGCTCGTGTCCCGGGCGCGGCTGACACCGATGTTCAAGGCGGGAAACTGCTCCAGGATCGCCTGGCGGTAGCGCAGGTCCTGGCTGCGGGTCCCGGCCCTCAGGGCCAAGAGATCGGGCCGCCGGGACAGAAGCTTCGGCACCGCCGCGCGGATCGCCGCCGCGTCCAGATGGATCACGGAGAGGGTTCCCGTGAGCTTCAATCGCACCCGCGGCGAAAGCCCCAAGAGGTCGTAGAGGCCGTACCGGTTTTGAAGCGCCTGTTGCCGGAGATCGGCGATCCGCCGATCGATGTCGACCAGGGCGAGGCGGTCCGCGTTGACCGCATCGACCGTCACGTTTCCCTGGGACAGGGCCTCCCGCATGCGTTGAAACCGCGCCTCCAGAAGACCACGCTGGCCCTCCAAAATATCGAGCCGGCGCCGGTCCACGAGATGGGCCAGGAACAGCCGGCGGGCCTCACCCATCACCTGCCATTCCTTCCAGAGCAGGGTCAGATCGATTTTCCGGACATCGGCCGTCGCCGCGGCAACGGCGATCCGCCGGGTCAACAAGGCATTGACGTCCCAGCTCAAACCGACACCGTAGGCCGTATCGGTACCCGTCTGGGCGGGAGCCGGAACGTCGGTACTCAGGGAAAGCTGCGGGTCCGGAAGGAGCCCCGCCGCGAACGCCTGGGCCCGGGCGACGCCGACATCGTCCCGGGCAAGCCGCAGACCCGGATTGTTCACCACGGCGAAGATTTCCACCTCTTCGGCGTCCAGGCCGTCGGCGGGTTCGAACCGATGGTTCCGGAGGCCGGGAAGTGCGATCGTTGATGTGTCCACGGTGACATCGGCGACGGCGCGCACCGGGTGCGGGGCCGAGGGCAGGATCCGCGACCGGTAGACGGCGCAGCCCCCGGAAAAAAGACAGAGCACGATGACGACGATCCATTTCTTCGTCCAACGCATGGTGAAATCCTCGAAAAATTTTCGTATGCCGGCGGCGCTTGCCGCCGCCTCCCTTCAGTCGACTTCATGATACCGCCGGCGTCGCCGGAAATACAGGATTCCGATCCATCCCATCAGCAGGAACGGCACCCCCGCCGCCACAAAAACAATCCGCGCGGAGGATAGCGCGGCTTTTTTCCGGACATGAAAAGCGATCATGGGGCTCGTGAAAACCCGCCGGCTCCCCCGGTCCATGACGCTCACCACCACGCGGTAGTCGCCGGATTTAATGAGGCGCATCGGCCAATCGGTCTTGAGTGACTGGCCCGGGCCTAGTTCCGCGCCGGTGATGGCCTTGTGGGCGCTCCAGTCCTCCAGGTCCACGGGCTGTTCGTTTCCCGGATCGATCTCCACCAGGCTGATCCAGGCGACCAGCCCTTTTAGAGGCTTTTGCCCCGGATTGGAAATGGTGCTCCAGAATCGCAACCGATCCCCCATGATCGGTCGCGAGGGGTTGCCGGAATCCGGTGCAAGGCTCAAGGAAAGCGGGCGATCCGCCGCGGACGAGGGGACCGATCCGAATATCAGGCCGACTGCGATCCATATGAAAAGGAATCTCGCCGTTTTCATGATCGTCATGCCTTTCACGGCGAAAATGGCCCCTTCCAGCCTTCATCGCCATTTCTGGGTCGTGCCCTTGCATGGGCTAGAAAAAACGCGGCTTCGCGGCATGGTGTCGAACCAAGGCAAACGTCAGGATAAGCCAGGCCGTCACCAGCGCCAGCCGTTCCCATTGGCCGGAAAACCCTTGCCCATCGATGATCACCGCGTCGAAGGTGTTGAGGGCGCCGGCAAAGGGGTTCACCGCGTCCAGGACTCGTCCGACGATGCTGTCTCGAAGGCTAGCGCCGATGAGAAGGGGGCTCGCGGCCAAGACCAAGAGGCTTACCGTGCTCAGCAATGGCCCCAACACGCTCTCCATGCGGGCGGAAAACGCCATGGCAAGGAACCCGAAGCCAACGACCACCGGGGTTCCGAAGAGGGCCAGGCATCCCGCCGCCACCCCGAGGCTTCGGCCATCGGCCTCCACGGCCCAGAGGTACGGCATGGCCAGGGCAAAGAGGCTCCCCCAGACCAGCAAAAGCCCCAGGGCCTTTCCCCGGAGAAGGGCGTTGTCCCTTATGGGCGCGCAAAGCAGCGGCAACAGCGTGCGACGCTCGTGCTCGCCGGCATAGGCGTCGCTTCCAAAGATCACCGCGATCAAGGCGCCGGTGGCCATGACCGTGCCGGTCATCATGGCGACCACCTGGGCGTGATCGAGGAGGCTCAACTCCGTGTTGCTCACCAGGAGCAGGCCGAAGGCGGATAATAACCCGCTGTAGGCCAACAGCCCGAAAAGGCCCCGCCGGCTACCCAGCATCTGCGCCCCTTCCTTGCGAGCGATCCACCATTCGGGTCTCATCCGTTTTTCTCCAGCTCAGGGATATGGGCGACCGATTCCAAATAAAGCGCTTCCAACCCCAATACCTCGGAGCGAATCTCCAGAATCCGCCAGCCGCGCCGCAACAGTTCCTGCCACCAATCGGCCGGCGCACCGGTTGCCCCGGACGGGATTCGAAGATGCCACCACTCGCCTTTGCGGACCGGCGGAGAAAAGCCCGGCGGAAGGTCAGAGGGATTCGGGGCAGTTTCCAGGCGCAGACGGTAGCGCCGGCCCGCCCCATGGGGACTCAGCAATTCGCCCAAAGGGCCGTCGCAGCGGGTACGGCCTCGATCGATGATGCCGATCCGGGTGCACAAGCGGTCCACATCATCCAGAAGGTGGGTGGAAAGCAGGACACCGGCTCCTTCGGCCGCGACGGCGCTCACCAGATCATGAATCTCGCGACGGCCCTGGGGATCCAGCCCGTTGGTGGGCTCGTCCAGGATCAAGAGCTTCGGCCGGACCATCAACGCCCGGGCCAAGGCCAGCCGCTGCTTCATCCCCCTGGAATACGTGCCGATGAGACGATCCCGCACCATGGAGAGACCGACCTTTTCAAAAAGCGTCCGCCGTTCGGGATCCCCCAGTGCCCGGCCGTAGAGCCCAGCATACCAGCGCAAGTAGTCATCGGCGGTCATCCATTCGTAAAATCCCGCCCGTTCGGGCATGACGCCGATGCCGCGGCGGATCTCCAGGGCATGGCCCCCGGGATCGTGTCCCAGGACTCGGACCCGCCCGCCGCTCGCCCGGCGAAGCCCCACCAAAACGGAGATCGTGGTGGATTTTCCGGCGCCGTTCGGTCCCAGCAGCCCGTAAATTTCTCCGGGCGCAAGGTGCAAATCGACACTTTTTAAAATCGGCAACCCATCGATCTCCGCCGAAAGGTGATCCACTTGAATCATGGCCCATACCTCCTTGATCGAGCCCATGTGTCGTCTCCATAGGCGCCGCGGTTTTAAATCGGGAAGCCGCACGGAACGGCCCCGCCGCGGTCCCGATGATCGCCTGGCCCACCCGGGCCGTCCGGACCCCCCGGTTCGTGCCATCGGATGCCTCGGCGCCGAAACAACCGCCCCGGCGGCTTCTTGTCCGCCACCATAACCGCCCCGAATGAAGGAAAGGTGAAGAACGGCGTTTTTCGTTCAAGTCTTTGTCCGGGACGCCGATACAAGGAGTGGACCCCCTCAACATCTGAAAAAGGAGATGGCGTATGAGCGCAATCACCAGTGTCGGAAACGCGGCCCGTCTGCCGGTGTCCCAGACGGTCGCGCCTCCGGGCGGCGCATCCAGGGAGGAGGCCCGTGAATCCCCGGCAGAAAAGGCACGCGAACAACAGAGCCCGGCTCAATCAGCCGTCACCGCCCGTTCCCCCCAACGCGCCGGTGGCGGGGCCGCCAAGGCGTCCACCAGTGACCAGAACCGGCTTCGCATGCTTGCCGGCCGGCATCTGACGGCCAGCCAGATCGCCCAGCAGTTGGGACAATCGGTGTCCGCGGTCATGAGTGAAGCCGCGGCCATGGGGATCAACCTGAACGCTGCGGCCTCGGGCGCATCTTCTGCAGGAAATTCCGGCACCCCGGGAATCGGCGCCAACGTCAGCGTGAAGGCCTGAAACCGAGCGCTTTCGGGCCGTAGCAGTTTTTTTTGTTATGAGCGATACAAGGCATGGACCCCCGCAAACTCCAGTGAGGAGATGAGATATGAGCGGAATCAGCGGTATCGCCGGCGCAACCCGGATGCCGGCGCAATCCCCGGTCAAGGCCCTGGAAGGCTTCGCGATGGAGGAAGCCCGCGAATCCACGGCGGAAAAAGCCCGTGAACAACAACAAGCCCCGGTCCAGGCCGCGGCGCCTCCCGCCCCCTCGGCGCCGGGTGTCGGTGGAACCGTCAACGTCCTGGCGTAAAGAACATTTCACCGACGCTGGGATCGGGTAGCGGGCGCGGAGTCATCCCCCACCCCGCCGTCCTTCCACTCCACCGTGCGTACGGTTCCGTACACGGCGGTTCACAAGGCAGCAGCCTGAAAGCCTCCGGGGTGGTCGAGTAACGACATCCGCTCCAGGTTGTCGAAGCAGGATTTACGAAACGCATCATTCATGCGCGAGGCTCCTGAATTTCACCAGGAGCCTCGTCCATTTTAGACCGATTTCCAGGCCCGTCGTTACGACAATCCCCGCCTCATAAGATTTGGGTAGACCCAACGGTCGTATCACCAGCCGCCATCTGGATACGGATACAGCCGCAATTTCGGCTTCAATCCCGATACGTTGGCGCAGATGCTGAAGCCGTACCGATTCCTTCCGCAGGGCGATGCCTCAACGGCAGAGGCCGCCCGGCGCTGTTGCCCTCTGCTTGGCCGGAGAGAATCGGGCAATCGAGCGTGCCGAGTAGCGACGGCCATTCGCATGGAAGCCTAATGGGAGTTACCCTTGCAAGGCCAGCGGACTACACGGAAATCAACCGGGGCCCGACTCCGGCGGAATACGACGCGGTCGCCGACTGCGCCCTCCGCCTGGGCACCGAGAACGCCCTTTTCCAGGAGATAGAGAACATGGGGGCATCAGCCGCCCAATTTTGACCGCGATCAGTCCTTCGAAGACAGAGCGCCACGGCTGGCCATCGCTTCCTGGCTCTTAGGCCCTTGCTGTTTCACGAGGTTCTCCAGTTGGGTCTCGAGGCTCTCCCACTCATCCAGGAGGGCCTCTCCGCCCCCGCGGAAATAGACCCGGTCCAAGTACATCCTCTTTATCAATTCGCGCTTCCGGGCATTGAGGACAGCCGCCTCCGCGGCGTTGCCGCCATGCGCCTTCAACGCGTCCAGTAGTTCGTTGATGGTGTTGAGCTGGATGAGCCGTTGGCGCCCGCCTTCTTTCTTGAAATAGAACCGTTTATCGTACATCTGCGTTTCCAGGGCGCGCTGGGCCCCTTTGAGCCCTTTGATCCTTACATCCAGGGC
>JBJKPT010000190.1:0-3530 GCA_046706045.1 Desulfobacterales bacterium | reverse complement strand
GGATGCCAGTTGGTCCTCCAGGTCGTCACCGGTGGAGCGGACCGGGATCCCGGTATCGATCCGTTGCTTGGCATCGGCCCGGCGTCGCATTTTCCGGCCGCCGAAGATCAGGTAAAGGGGCACCCCGATATGGGGAATCAATACCACGGCCATGAGCCAGGCTAGGGTGCTCGTGGGTGAGCGGCGCTGAATGAGGATGTGGGAGAGCAGAATCAGGGCGAGGAGAAACCCCAAGGACGGCAACAGGTGACCCAGAATGTGATCGAGTATGTTCATCGATGGCCGGTTGCGACGTTCGGGGAACCATGTAGGGGGATGATGACGGATGCCCAAGGGCTTGCGCGGGCCTTAAAGGCAGCACCGCAAAATCCCGATGCCGGTCAACGGGTGGGGCCGGGAAGGTCCCAGGTGGTGCAGGACCCGCCGCTGCACGAGCGCGATTGGGAACTCACGCCGGGCGCATCGCCGGTTCCCGGTGCCATGGTATGGCTGGTGCGGCTCATGACCCGTTCAAACTCCTCGGCACCGCATTTCGGGCAGCGCATCGCGACCGTGTCGGAGCCCGAGATCACCAGCAACTCGAAAAGATCCTCACACTTCTGGCATCGAAACTCGTAAATCGGCATCGTCTTCTCCCAGGTATCGACGGGACGGGTGTTTCCACGCCCCGTGGTTCTCGATGAATCGGTTCCCCTTCTCTAAATGGAAACTCCGCCCGATGTCAATGTTATCGGTATGAACGGATTAATTCTCCGAACCTTGAATTTAATCGGCGCAAAGAACCGCGGCATTGATCGGTTGGCAAAACCCCGGGTCCGTGGCCAGGGGCCGGCCGTCCAGGCTTATCGCCGGCACGGTGCCCATCAGGGCGTTGGTCACCAGGACCTGATCGGCGAGGGCGAGCGCCTCGGGAAGCACCGGGCCGGTCGCGATCCGGTATCCGTTTCCGGCGAACCATCCGCAAACCGCTGCCTGCATGATACCGGGGAGCACCGCGCCGGACGACGGACGGATCACCGTGTTTCCGGCGACGAGCAAAAGATTTCCGGTACTGGTCTCCGATACCGTGGCATCGGGGTTCACGATCACGGCCTCGTCGGCCCCTTGATCGGCGGCCCATCGGCCGGCGCGATGATAATAGAGGTAATTGAGGGTCTTGTACCGGGCCCACGGGCTTTGGCGGGGTTCGGGATAGGTGGCCAGGCGAAGACCGGGCAACGGCGTGCCGGTCAGCCGATGGCGATAGGCCCGGGCCATGACCACAAGGCGGTGATCAAACCTCGGGGCCGTGCCGGATCCGCGGGTGGCGAGGATCTTCACCGCGGCCACGGCATCGGAAAGACCGTTTCGGGAGATCACCCCGTCGATCACCGCGTCCCAGGTGACATCGGGCGCGGGGGTATCGAAAAGGGCCTGCCAGGTCTTTTCAAATCGCTTTCGGTGCTCGGCGAGGCGACGGATCCGGCCCCGGTCCACCCGAATGGTTTCAAAAAAGCCGTCGCCGTATTGCACGGCGAGATCGGTGACCGGAATCTTCACCGTCTCAAGCGACGCAAACCGCCCCGTGTCCCATGCCCATGCCGTTGGATTGGCCGCTGGGGCCGTTCCGGAAAAGACCTCCATCAGGGTGCGGCCCTTGTGAAGCGTTTCCTCGAACTCGTCCGCGGGATCGGAATCAAAGACGATTCCCCCGCCCACGGAAAAAACCACCTGGCCGTGAGCGACCGTGGCCGTTCGGATGGCGATGGAAAGATCCAGGGTGTCGTTAAAGCCGAGGTAGCCGATGGCGCCGGTATACACGTGGCGCCGGACCGGCTCCAGCTCGTCGATGATCTCCATGGCCCGCACCTTGGGGCATCCCGTGACGGATCCGCCTGGAAAAGTCGCCCGGATGAGATCGACGCTGTCGTATTGGCGATCGAGCGTTCCTTCCACGAGGGAAACCAGGTGCCAGTCGTTTTGATAGGGCTCCAGGCGTTTATGCCCGCTGACCCGCACCGATCCGCCGGCACAGACCTTCCCGATGTCGTTTCGAAGCAGATCGACGATCATGGAAAGCTCGGCGTCGTCCTTTCGGCTTTCGCTCAACTGTCGGCCCAGGGCCGCATCGGCCTCCGGGGTGGCCCCCCGGGGCCGGGTGCCCTTGATGGGCCGGGTCTCCACCCGGGTGCCTTCACGAAGGAGAAAGCGCTCGGGCGAGGTGGACACGATCCGGTGGTCCCCCGCGTGGACATAGGCAAAAAACGGGGCCGGATTCTTCCGGTACAAGGCTAAAAAAAGGGCCCAGGGGTCCCCGGAAAAATTCATCCGGAACCGTTGGGAGAGGTTTACCTGGTAGGCATGGCCCCGGGCGATGTAGTCGCGCACCCGGCTGACGGCATCGAGATAAGCGCCACGATCGAAATTCGATCGGAATCCGGCGCCGTCCCCGGAAAAAGCGCCTTCTACCGGCAGCGGCCCGCTCAACCGGTCCCTGACCGCGGCGATGTCGGTCCGGACCAAGTCGTCGGTATCGGCCGCAAACCGCGGCCGCAGGATCCGGGCATCTCCGGTCGCCGTATCTTGAACCACGAGGATCGAGGGGGCGTAGAGGCAGATTGCGGGAAGATCGAGGTCGTCCAGGGAGGTTCGCGGCAGGTGCTCGATGCTGTCTTTTAGATCATAGGCGAGATAGCCGAAGAGCCCGGCCCCCACGGGTTCCGCAAGCCCGGCACCGGAAAACCGGTACGCCTTCATCACCTCCCGCAGCACATCGAAAGGGTCGGCCGGAAAACAAAAGGAACTCCCGCCCGCGGTGAGGCGCTGGGTGGTGCGGGTGCCGGTCACGCGAAGCCATGGCCGAATCCCCAGGACATGGTGACGCGCGCAGTCCAGATCCCCGCCGCTCAACAGCACCACGGTGCCCGGCTCCTGGGCAAAGTGCCCGGCCACCGCCGGAAAATCGTGGGGCAACACCAGGGGCTCGCTCGCCACCCCCACCAACGGCCCGGTCGCGGCCAACAGGTTTTCAATCATCGCAATACTTCCGTCCGTTTTAAATCCTGAACGAATTCTTGTCGCCCAAACCGATACACGGCCTTCTCCCCGGAATTCCGCCGGTTGCCGTTGAACCACCCGTCCAGGGGCCCCAGGGCGAGAAACCGTTCCACCAGCGCGGCCCCATGCTCGGTCATGAAGCTTTCCGGGTGAAACTGCACGCCGTGAAGGGGAAACACCGGATGCGACAGCCCCATGATCACCCCGTCCCCGCTGTGGGCCGTGACCTCCAGGGGACTTCCTGCCGCCGGCGCCACGGCCAGGGAATGGTAGCGCGCCGCTCGAAACGGCGACGGCAGTCCGGAAAATAGCCCCCGGCCGTCGTGAAAAACCGTACTCGTCTTCCCGTGGACCGGCACCGGCGCCCGGACCGTTTGTCCGCCAAAGGCCTCGTTCATGCACTGCATGCCGAGGCAGACCCCGAATATGGGAATCTTCCGGTGAAACCGGGCGATCAAGGAAACGCTGATCCCGGCGGCCCCCGGATCCTTCGG
>JBJKPT010000189.1:0-2661 GCA_046706045.1 Desulfobacterales bacterium | reverse complement strand
CGGAAATTCGGAACCCTCGTCTGTCTTTCCCGATCCGGTTGTCCTGATGGCGCCCCGGAGAGGATGCATGCCGCGCGTTCCTCCCGGGGCGTTTTTTGTGCGCTTTGAAACCGTTTTTTTCAACTTGATGAAATTCCGATCAGCATTATCTTTACATCAGACATACTGCTGCTGCCCGGCTTCAACACACATGGAATAAACCCGGCGGAGACGGCGCAGCCGAAACCGCATCGGTTAGTCATTAAAAAGCGGGGTCCGCGGCGGCACAGTACGGCTTCTCGCGTGTGCGTGCATCTTTTTTCCCGCCCGTTCTCGAACATGATTCCTGGATGAGCCGGAAAAGAACAACGGCACGGCAGGGAAGCAACCCCTCCAACGGCCGGCGACCTTCGGGTCGGTTTCGGCCGTTGTCGTTTGGGGCGCCGGGGATTGCGGGTGCAGCCTGCCGCGGTTTTATCACCCGCATGGAAAACGTAATGCCATCAATCGGTATGTGAATTGCATCCATTTCCGGATATCGATATCCGGAGTGTCCGGGAAGGTCCGATGCGATGAGGGCCGGCATCGGACAACACTACCTGCGCCTTGACACCCGGAAGGAAAATTTGACGATTGCAACAGGGCCCCCCGATGCTTCCGCCCGGAAATGGACATGGCCGACACCCACACCTTTGATGTCAAAAAATCGGTTTCGGATTCGGTGGTGGATCTTTTCGATACCATGCTCGACATGGTCATCGAACCGATGGCTGCGGACGAGATTCCGGAGATGGCCGGCCGTCGGATGATCGGCACCCTGGGCTTTGCCGGTGAGGTCATCGGAAGCATCAGCCTGGAAGTCACCCAAGCCGCCGGCCGGGCCATGACCGCGGCCATGCTCGGCATGGCGCCCGAGGAAATCGAAGACGAGGAGGAGATTCGGGACGTCATTCGTGAAGCCTGCAACATCATCGGTGGAAACCTCAAATCGGGCCTTCAAGACGTCGGCCTGACCTGCGCCATCACAACCCCGTCCATCACCCACGGCGACAGCTTTGAGATGGAAACCTTGAACATGGATCGCTACGACCGGTTCGGTTTCCGCTTCGGCGAACATGCATTGGGCATCGAACTGGCGGTAAAGGCCGCCGAAGGCGTGGCGCCGGAACGGCGGGCCCGCCTCACCGCCGTCGACATCCATAAATTCACCCATTTGGGGATCATCGAATCCACCGGCGATACGGTCATCGAACTATTCGATGTCATGCTGGGAATGCCGGTGGAACCCATCGAGGACACCGCGTCGACGGCTTCCGGGGAGAGTCGGATCCTGGGGCAGATCAACTTTGCCGGTCAGGTCAAGGGAAGCCTTGAATTGATGGTTGCCGCCGAATTCGCCTTCACCCTGGCCGGCTCGATGCTCGGCATGGAGCCCGACGAGATCGGCGAAGAAGAAGTCCGCGACGTCATCGGTGAGATCAGCAACATCATCGCCGGAAACCTCAAGGCCGCATTCAACGATTCGGGGCTCACGTGCAAGATATCCCCCCCGAACATTACCCATGGCACCGATTTCACAACAGAAATTGCCAATATGGACCGCTACGAGCGGTACTGCTTCGAGCACGACGGAAACCGCATTTTCGTCAAGGTCTGTGCCAAGATCGACGAGTCGTCCAAGGTCGACATCCCCGATTCGCGAACCACGGCCAAGGATTCCCAGGCCATCGTGGATGCGGTATCCTTGAATGCCAAGAATCAGATGCACGAGAATCCCTCCACCGGTACGCCGCCGGCAACGGAAACCGATCCGGAGGCTTCCGAAGACGGGGATTCCAATGAACGCGATCTGACCAAAGACGCCCTTGACCTGATTCTTGACATCCCCCTGGAATTGATCGTGGAGCTGGGCCGTACCCGAATGAAGATCGAAAATTTGCTTCGGCTCGGTCCCGGTTCGGCCGTCATCCATAGCAACCTCGAAGGGGAGCCCCTGGATATTCTCGCAAACGACACCCTCATCGCCCGGGGCGAAGTCATCGTGGAAAATGAAAAATACGGTGTACGGATCACGGAGATCGTCAGCTCCCGGGAACGGCTGGAAAGTCTGAGAAGGGATCCCTTCCGAGCATCGACGTAGCGGGCAAAGCGCCCCTGGAGGGGCCATCGCCGTGAAAACCTCGAAAGGGTTCGCGGGGTTGAACCCGATACGCCCGATTTGGCGCAACTCCCGGCTGCCGAAAAACAATCCGCCATCCCGGTGGGGGCTCGGGATGGCGGATTTCGTCTCTTACGGAGGTATCGGATCGGGGGTGGGGTGTTAGACCAAGCCCTGGTCGAGCATGGCATCCACGACCTTGACGAAGGCGGCGATGTTGGCTCCGGCCACGTAGTTGCCCGCCATGCCGTAGCGTTCGGCAGCGTCCAGGCAGGTCTGGTGGATGTTGGCCATGATCATCTTCAGCCGGTTGTCGACTTCCTCCCGGGTCCAGTGCAGGCGCATGCTGTTCTGGGTCATCTCCAGCCCGGAAACCGACACGCCGCCGGCGTTGGCCGCCTTGGCCGGGCCGTAGAGGAGTTTGTGCTCCAGGAACTGGTTGACGCCGTCCAGGGTGGTCGGCATGTTGGCCCCTTCGGCAACGACCGTGACCCCGTTTTTGATGAGGTTTTTGGCATCCTTGC
>JBJKPT010000188.1:0-3494 GCA_046706045.1 Desulfobacterales bacterium | reverse complement strand
GCCGGGAACCGCGGCGGAGACGGCATCGGCCCGGCGGGCGGCCTCCTGGAGGATGCTCATCTCGTGGGCTGACTTGACGGCCCTGACCGCGCGGATGGCCGGGGAGATGTCCACGATGTCGGCGCCGGCGAAAAGATCCCGGTAGGTGAGGTAGAGGGCGGCCGGCAAGACGTCGAGTTCCAATCCCAGGCGGAGGGGCATGGGCAGACCGTGGGCTTTCAGCAAATCGGGCACCTGCCGGGGGGATTTCAGCGCCACCAGCCCGCTCAAGGCCGATTCGGTCCGGGCCCGCTCAAGGCTTCGGCGCACCATGAGAAGCGGTGTCCCCTCGGCCGGCAGGTAGAGATGGGCCTGCTGGATGGTGCCGGAAAAATAATAGCGATCGGTGGGTTGCAGGATCAGGGCGCCGTCGATGGCGGCATTGCGCAGGTGCCGCTGCAAATCGGAAACGCGTCGGTCCAGTTCCGGGCCGGGGGTGCTGGGGGTCGGTTCGCTCATGGTCATCCTTTCCCTATGGGGTCGCGGCGTCGAATGGCTGCCGGGGCGGACCATATCCAAGCATTGGTTTCGGTGTCAACGCCGCCGCCTTGTAAATCGGTTCCGGCTGGGATAACGTTAAAAACTCAAGATTCACGGTTCAAGGTGGCTGGAGCCGTAAAAATTCGTTTTTTCCTTTTTCCGTTATCCCGGGCCCGATCCGGGACGGCATGACGGGTTGAGGACTTTTCACGGGGCCCTCCAGGCTTCATGACCCATGGGGACGGGGTCTTTCCGCGATGACCGCTTACGTGATCCGCCGTCTGCTCCTGGTGATCCCGACGTTTCTGGGGATCACCGTGCTGGTGTTCGTCCTGACCCGGTTTGTTCCGGGAGGTCCCATCGAACGCATGATCGCCCAGGCCCAGCAGATGCGCCAGCACCTGGGGCCGGGGGCCGGCGGCCGCGAAACCCAGCCCCTGTCGGCCGATCAGATCGCCGAGCTCAGGCACTATTACGGGTTCGATAAGCCGGTGCTGGTGAGCTATTTTTCCTGGCTCGGCAAGGTGCTGACCGGGGATCTGGGAACTTCGACCCGATATTACGATCCGGTCTGGCAGATGATCCGGGAACGGATTCCCATTTCACTTTACTTCGGCTTGTTGTCGCTTTTTGCGATTTACGGCATCTGCATTCCTCTGGGGATCACCAAGGCCATCCGCCACCGGAGCACCTACGACAACATCACGTCGGTGGTGGTCTTCATCGGCTACGCCGTTCCCGGATGGGTCATCGGCATCCTGCTTCTGGTGCTCTTTTCGTCCCATTGGGGGATATTTCCCCTGGGTGGAATGATGAGCGAAAATTTCGATACCCTTTCCACCCTCGGAAAAATCTGGGACGTGATCCGTCACACGACCCTGCCCCTGGTGGCCTACCTGACCGGCTCCTTCACGGTGATGACCTTTCTGATGAAAAACACCCTCATGGACAATCTGGCCGCGGACTATGTGCGCACCGCCATCGCCAAGGGGCTCTCCTTCCGGCGGGCGGTCTTCCGGCACGCCCTCCGGAACAGCCTGGTCCCCATGGCCACGAGTTTTGGAAACAACCTCTCCGTGATCTTGAGCGGTTCCTTTCTCATCGAAAAGGTATTCAACATCAACGGCATGGGGCTTCTCGGCTACGAATCGGTGGTCGAGCGCGACTACCCGGTGGTCATGGGCATCCTGGTGATCTCCTCGCTTCTGTTCATGATCGGCAACATCGTTTCGGACATCTGTGTTGCCATCGTCGACCCGCGGGTCCAGTTTGACTGATATGGCATTCGGCATCCGACTCAACCCCATGACGCGAAGAAAGCTTCGCCGGTTCCGCTCCATCCGGCGCGGCTACTATTCCTTCGTGGTCTTTTCCATCCTGATCGTGTTGTCCCTGGGCGCGGAGATGCTCATCAACAGCCGGGCCCTGGTGGTCCACTTTCACGGGGCCTATTATTTTCCGACCTACACCCGGCAGATTCCGGGAACGGTGTTCGGGCTCGATTATGCCTACGAAACCAATTACCGGGATCTTGCCAAGCGGTTCGCGGCCCGGGACAATGGCGACTGGGTGCTGATGCCGCCCGTTCCCTACAACCCCTACGAGACCGATTTAAAGCCGAACGCCTATCCGCCGTTTGCCCCCTCCATCGCCGACAAGCACTATCTCGGCACCGATTCCGTGGGTCGCGACGTCCTGGCCCGGCTGGTCTACGGCTTCCGGATCGCGATCTTTTTTTCGCTGCTGCTCCTGGCCTTCAACTACGCCATCGGGGTGAGCGTGGGCTGCGCCATGGGGTATTTCGGCGGGGGGTTCGACCTCTTTTTCCAGCGAATCATCGAGGTCTGGTCCAACGTGCCGTTTCTCTACGTCATCATCATCATCTCCTCCATCATGGTACCGAGTTTTGCGACCCTGGTCCTGATCATGGCGGTGTTCGGGTGGATGGGGATCACCTGGACGATGCGCACCATCACCTACAAGGAAAAGACCCGGGATTACGTCCTGGCGGCGCGGGCCCTGGGGGCCTCCAACGGTCGTATCATTTTCCGTCACATCCTGCCCAACACGGTTTCGATCATCGTCACCTTCGCGCCCTTTGCCGTTTCTTCCGGGATCGTCGCCCTCACCTCGCTGGATTATCTCGGTTTTGGCCTGCCGCCGCCCACCCCCAGCTGGGGCGAGCTCCTCGAAGAGGGCTGGACCCACATGGAGGCCTGGTGGATCGCGGGCTCCGTGGTCGTGGCCATGCTGATCACCCTGACCCTGGTGACGTTCATCGGCGAAGCGGTGCGCGAAGCCTTTGATCCGAAGCTGCATACGATTTACGAGTAGGGAGACGATCCCATGACGCAACCCCATCGATCGCGCACGCTGCGAACCGCCGCCCGCGGCCCGGTTCAAGCCCGCGCCGCCGGACCTGAACGGCGCCTTTGTCCGGGCGAGCAAGCTTCCTGTCGGCCTCGTGTGGCTCACCAACAACACCGACCCGGTCTATGCCTCCCCCCATGCCGTGAAGGGCGGGACCTTCCACGCGGCCCTTCTGAGCTTCCCGCTCACGTTTCGCACCGTGGGGCCGGATTCCAACAGCAGCTTCCGGGACGCGATCCTCGACAACCAGTTGAGCCTGATCGGCATCCACCCGAACACCCTCCGGATCATCCCCCAGCTCGCCACCGCCTGGGCCTTCGGGACCGACAAGAAGACCATGTACTTCAAGCTCAACCCCGAGGCGCGGTGGTCCGACGGCGTGCCGGTCACGGCCATGGACTATGCCTACACCCTCTATTTCATGCGCTCCAAGAAGATCGTGGCCCCGTGGTACAACGACTATTACAGCCGCGAGATCGACCACATCGTCATCTACGACGACCACACCATCGCCGTGGTGGCCCGAGAGCCGGTGCCGGACCTCTACCTGCGGATCACCATCGGCCCCACACCCATGCATTACTTCGGAGCCCTCGGCGACGACT